>NZ_JAMJFW010000072.1:0-13013 GCF_023544405.1 Enterobacter cloacae complex sp. OE43NF | reverse complement strand
CTTCTGGATAAATCTCAGCCATGGGAAAAGAGGTTTAGCGATCCGTTTTATTCTGCGATGTTCAAAATGTCAGGGCTGCCCCGTCATCGACCAGGTCGTCGCCCCGCACTATTTGGGATGATCAGTGCCAAGTGGGTATATGGCCCGGTATTACCACCAGAAGTATATGCAGAGGGTAAAAGACGGCTGGCTGCGGGAGACAAAATCCATCAGCACCTTAAACCTGACGCGCTGACATTGGTTGAGCGACAGATCATTGCCGTTACCAGCATTGCCAATGGGTGCTCTGATTATCGTGATTTCGAAGCGCGTTGCATGTCGGCATTCCCGGTGAAAGGGCAGATGAAATTGCTCTATGCGGCGGCCTGATCATGAGCACCCGAATAATAGAATGCGCCTCCAGAGCGGGGCGTGACTTCTCAGAGTTCATGAAAGGCGAGAAGGGCATGATGGAAGCATTGGCCTCGGTGGATGAGTTTGGCGAGCAGCTGCGCCTCAACGGCTGTGTCAATCATCACTTTGTTAGCTACATGATGCGTAACTCGATCATGCAGGCATTCATGGACATGGCAAAGGCCGAGAGGAAAGAAGAGCGCCGGCGTAAGCGAGCGGAAGCAAAAGCGAAGTAGCCATTACAAAGCTCACCTGCTGGTGGGCTTGCCACTGGCATCCGCTGGTGGCTTTTTTATGCGCATCTCACGCGCACATCAACGAGAGCCTTTCAGCTGTGAGCCTGGGCAAACCGTTAACTTTCTGCGGCTTTGCCGTGCGACAGGCTCACGCCTAAAAGGAAATAAATCATGGGTCAGAAAATCATTACGTTGTCCGGCGCTGCGACGGATGTTCTTTATGCGCTGTTTTTCCGTGGCGCGCTTCAGTCTGGTGACCTACCAGCTAAATCAGGCGCTGCTGAGCTTCGAGAGCTGGGATTCGCTGAAACACGCCATACCGCGACAGAGTATCAAAAGGAAAATTATTTCACCTTCCTGACGGCTGAAGGTCAGGCGTTTGCCATTGAGCACCTGGCCAATACTCGTTTTGGTGTGAAGCAGTATTGCAGCGCAATCAATATTGGAGTTGAGCTGGATACCACAGACGCACAAAAGGCTATTGATGATCTGGACGACAAAATCCGAAACAGCGATGCATTCAAAGTCCTGAAAGATGGCTGGTCTTTCGAAAAGAACGGGACGCTGGTGATTAATAACGGCCAGGTGTTCATTACCGATGCGAAGATTAGCGATGGCGTATTGTCTACAAACTATAACGTAAAGTTGAACGACGCCGATAAAGGCAAGCCGCACGAAGCTGGCATGACCCTCGGTATTGAAGGTGACCAGAGCAAGGTAGTGTTTAAAGCTGATCGCTTTCATGTACATGAAGCGGCTTCATCCATCATCGAAAACGCCGTCGCAACAAGCGCTAAGACGAAGATTAGGCTTGGCGATGAAATGAAGCAGGCCGTCATTGATGCCGTGCGTGAAAGCGATTTGTTCGCAGCCCTCCAGGCAAGCATTAATGCGCAGGAAGCTTCAGTAGCTGGACTGCAACAGGCGATGCGCGATTTGGTGAACGATGCTATCCGCAACATGCTGAGGCCTGGCGGTCTGCTCTATGGTAAGCGCTAATGCCAGCGGCCATCCCCCGCGCCTGTCGTAAGCGTGGCTGCTCCGGGACTACAACAGACCGATCTGGATATTGCGAACATCACCGCAATGAAGGCTGGCAGCAGCATCAGCGAGGACAGAGCAGGCATCAGCGAGGTTATGGCAGCAAGTGGGACAGGCTGCGCCCAATCGTTCTCGACAGAGATAAACACCTTTGCCGTGAATGCCTGCGAAATGGAAGGTATACACCCGCTGAGACGGTGGACCACATCAAGCCAAAAGCTCACGGCGGTACTGACGATCTCTCTAATCTGGAATCAATTTGCCGCGGCTGCCATAAAGCCAAGACAGCACGCGAGCGCCTGAACAGAAATTAAGTAACGAGGTGAAGATGACTGAATCGAAACATGGTTCAGGGCTTCCGCACGCCCATGCTGCCTGCATTGTGGATGGATGCGAATTATCGGTACGATCCCGTAACAGCCACTACTGTGAAAAGCATTACATGCGCGTCCGGCGTCATGGAACGACAGAGAAGCTCAGCACAAGAAAGGATGGCAAGCTGGAGCACGCTGGCGGATATCTGCTGGTGTATGCGCCCGATCATCCTTTGGCATGTGGGAGTCCTCGTGTTTACGAGCACCGGAAAGTCTATTACGACAAACATGGGGCTGGACCGTTCCGTTGTCACTGGTGTGCAAAAACCGTTGGCTGGGACACCCTTCACATCGACCACCTCGATGACTGTAAGACCAATAACGAGCCTGACAATCTTGTGCCAAGTTGCCCTGTGTGCAATCAGAAGCGAGGCGTAGACAAGATGAGAAAGACAATGCGAGAGAACTCCGACCGCAGATATACCGCTCACGGCAAGACGATGTGTCTTAACGAATGGGCGGATTACCTGGGTATTTCGAGAAACTCCATTGAGTATCGACTGAAGGCAGGCTGGGACATCAGTATGGTGTTCAGCCCTCGCATTGGTAACAGTGGTCCCCCGAGCCGGAAACTGGCGAAAATCGTGCATGAGTCGGTTAAATGATATCTGCTCTCATTTGCGCGGTCTGGGGGAGGGCGGGTAAAAACCTCAGGGAAATCACCCTAAAGGACCGCCGCCTAACCTCTTTTCACATCGCCGCAGGTTAGAAAACTTTTTTATGGGGTCCCCCATTCGATGATTAATAGGAGTTTTCGATTATGCCTGGACCACCGAAAACCCCGACACATCTACGTTTGGTGAGGGGTAACCCATCAAAACGACCGATCAATGAAAACGAACCAAAGCCTGCTGCTGGGGTACCCCCAACACCGAAGCATTTCGACAAGCAGGGGAAATACTGGTTCAAGCGTATGGCCGAAGAGCTCGATGCACTTGGCGTCATGTCGCAGCTGGACGCGAGAGCACTTGAGCTTCTGGTTGAGGTTTACACCGAGTACCGGCATCACTGCGATACGCTGGAGAGAGAAGGCTACACCTACGCCGTTTATAGCGACGAAGAGCCAGACGAAGGCAAAGAGCGAGAGATTCGCATGATCAAGGCTCACCCGGCCGCCATTATGAAAGCTGATGCCTGGAAACGTCTGCGCGCCATGCTCGGTGAGTTCGGCATGACGCCAGCCAGCCGCTCTAAAGTGAATGCAAAAGGTCCTGATGCGGTTGATCCGCTGGCCGAGTTTATGAAAGCGAGGGATTAATGGCTAAGGTTGCAGAAGGCATCCGCTACGCCGAGAGGGTGGTGGCGGGGGAAATTATTGCCTGTGAGTATGTGCGCCTTGCCTGTCAGCGTTTTCTTGACGATCTGGCACACGGCGAAGAGCGCGGTATTTTCTTCAGTGAGCCGCGCGCGCAGCACATTCTGAATTTCTATAATTTTGTGCCTCACGTAAAAGGCGCGCTGGCAGGCCAGCCTATCGAGCTGATGGACTGGCATGTTTTTATCCTGATTAATATTTTTGGTTTTGTTATCCCACTGGTTAACGAAGAAACGGGAGAAATCGTCCTGCGTAAGGACGGCAGCGGTCGGCCGGTGATGGTTCGGCGTTTCCGTACAGCAGATGTTGAGGTGGCCCGTAAAAATGCCAAATCAACGCTTTGCTCCGGCGTAGGGCTGTATATGGCTGGTGCCGACGGCGAGGGCGGGGCGGAGGTTTATTCCGCTGCTACAACCCGTGACCAGGCGAGAATTGTTTTTGAAGACGCGAAAAATATGGTCAAGAAGGCGAAAGCCACTCTTGGGCGGATCTTTGAATTCAACAAGCTCGCTATCTACCAGGAGCAAACGGCCTCCAAATTCGAGCCATTATCATCAGATGCAAACAACCTCGACGGCCTGAACATCCACTGCGCCATCGTTGACGAGCTGCACGCTCATAAAACCCGTGACGTCTGGGACGTTCTGGAGACGGCCACCGGCGCGCGCCTGCAATCGCTGCTTTTCGGTATCACCACCGCTGGTTTCAACAAAGAAGGTATCTGTTACGAATTGCGTGATTACGCCATCAAGGTTCTGCGCGGGCTGGTAAAAGACGATACGTTTTTTGCCATCATCTACACCTTAGATGAAGGTGACGATCCCTTTGATGAAAAAGTCTGGCAGAAGGCGAATCCGGGGCTGGGTATCTGTAAGCGCTGGGATGATCTGCGCCGCCTGGCTAAAAAGGCGAAAGAGCAGGTTTCGGCCAGGATTAACTTTTTCACCAAGCACATGAATATCTGGGTTACCGCTGAGTCGGCCTGGATGGACATGATGAAATGGGAGAAATGCGAATTTATCGCCCCGCAGCACGAACTTAAAACCTATCCCTCCTGGGTAGGCGTTGACCTCTCAAACAAAATTGATATCTGTGCGGCCGCTAAAGTCTGGCGCGCGCCAGGTGGCCACGTTCATGCGGATTTTAAATTCTGGCTGCCGGAAGGACGCCTTGAGAAATGTTCACGTCAGATGGCAGAGCTCTATCGTAAGTGGGCCGAGATGGACAAACTAATCCTTACCGACGGGGATGTAATCGACCATGCTCAGATTAAGGAAGAGCTGCAGGTGTGGGTTGCTGGCGAGAGTCTGAAAGAAATTGGCTTCGATCCCTGGAGTGCGACGCAGTTCAGCCTTGCGCTGGCAGAAGAAGGGCTGCCGCTGGTGGAAGTACCGCAGACGGTTCGCAATTTCTCTGAGGCGATGAAAGAGGTCGAAGCACTGGTATACGGTGGCCGCTTCCATCACAGCGATCACCCGGTAATGAACTGGATGATGTCCAACGTAACCGTCAAACCTGACCGGAACGAGAACATTTTCCCGAACAAGTCCACACCAGAGGCCAAGATTGATGGCCCGGCGGCATTGTTCACAGCAATGAGCCGTGTTCTGGTTAACGGTGGCAACGACCAGCAGGATCTCTCCGGATTCTTCAATAATCCCATCATGGTAGGTTTCTGATGAAAAAAAACAAACGGCCAGGCAGGGTTAAAAGTGCTCTGCTTAACTGGCTTGGTGTGCCTATCAGCCTGACTACCGGCACGTTCTGGGAGGAATGGTTTGGTACCAGCAGCAGCGGAAAGGTGGTAACGGCCGATAAAGCCATCCAGTTATCGGCTGTATGGGCATGCGTAAGGCTGTTAAGCGAGTCTATTTCAACCCTTCCGCTGAAAATATACGTTCGACAGCCTGACGGTTCGCGTAAAGCGGCAACCGATCATCCGGCTTATTCTGTACTGTGTCGCCGTCCCAATTTAGAAATGACTCCATCACGCTTTATGCTGATGGTGGTTGCCAGTATTTGCCTGCGCGGGAACGCCTTCATTGAGAAGAAATTCATCGCAAATCGCCTGGTTTCGCTGGCGCCTTTGCTGCCGCAGAACATGGTGGTTAAACGTCTTACTACCGGGGCGCTGGAATACAAATACACTGAAAACGGTAACGAGCGCGTCATTCCCGTCAAAAACATCATGCACATTCGCGGGTTCGGTCTTGACGGTGTTTGCGGCATGATGCCAATGAAAACAGGCCGGGATGTGATCGGTTCTGCAATGGCGGTTGAGGAGTCTGCTGCGAAGATATTTGAACAGGGGCTTCAGAGTTCAGGTTTTCTCTCCGCTGAGAATGCGCTGTCTGACGAACAACGTGAAAGACTTCGCAGTTACATGGCTGCATTTACCGGTTCAAAAAACGCCGGGAAAATCATGGTGCTTGAAGGCGGATTGAAGTACCAGGGCGTCACCATGAATCCCGAAGACGCCCAGATGCTGGAAAGCCGCTCTTTCAGTATTGAGGAAATCTGTCGCTGGTTTCGCGTTCCGCCTTTCATGGTCGGTCACACCACGAAGCAAAGCAGCTGGGCATCCAGTCTGGAGGGCATGAACCTCCAGTTCCTGACACATACCCTGCGACCCCTGTTGGTGAACATAGAACAGGAAATAGGACGGTGCTTACTCGACAGCGATGATGACGTGTTCGCGGAATTCTCCGTTGAAGGACTGCTGCGCGCCGACAGCGCAGGTCGTGCTGCATACTATACCAGCGCGCTTCAAAATGGCTGGATGTCCCGTAATGACGTTCGTCGTCTTGAGAACATGCCGCCGATTGAAGGTGGCGACATTTACACCGTTCAGCTCAACCTGACGCAACTGAAAAATCTCGAAAGCAGCAACCCTGCTGTTCAGGCACTGGCCCTGCGAGAGCTGCATAACCACGTATTCCCCGATATTTCCTTTGAACAATCTCCGCTGAAACAGGCCGCTTAGGAGCCCTTTCCTGATGAGCAAAAAACAACTTCCGGTAGCACCGGCGGGTCGCCCCTGCGCGCGCGTTACCTGTGAAACATTACCGTCCGCACTGGACCGCTGGGACGGCGGGATCAAAGCGGCGGCCACCGACGATAACAGCATTTCTGTTTTTGATGTTATCGGGCAGGACTACTGGGGCGAAGGGGTAACAGCTAAACGTATTGCCGGTGCGCTTCGGGCGATGAACGGCGCCGACGTCACGGTGAATATCAACTCACCGGGCGGCGACATGTTCGAAGGTCTGGCTATTTATAACCTGCTCCGCGAATACGAAGGCCGTGTAACGGTGAAGGTGCTGGGCATTGCCGCCAGCGCCGCCTCGATAATTGCGATGGCCGGGGATGATATTCAGATTGGCCGCGGTGCCTTCCTGATGATCCACAACTGCTGGGTATACGCGATGGGAAACCGCCATGATTTTGCAGAACTGGCACAGTCACTGGAACCCTTCGATACCGCTATGGCTGACATCTACGCGGCGCGCTCCGGCCTTGATATGGCCGCTGTGCAGAAGCTGATGGACGCGGAAAGCTATATCGGTGGCAGTGATGCTGTGGCGAAGGGACTGGCAGACAGCCTGCTTTCTGCTGATGCGGTCAGCGACGGCGACGAATCGCCTGCTGCTGCGCTTCGCAAACTAGATGCATTGCTGGCCAAGACCAACACACCGCGCTCTGAGCGCAGAAAACTCATTAAAGCCTTATCCGGTGGCATGCCTGGCGCTGTCACCACCAACGACGGTACGCCGGGCGCTGCCGAAGACATCAAACCTGAAACCATCAATTCACTTGAAAGCGCCCTGGCGGCGTTAGTCAAATAAGGACCCTTTATGTCTGAAGTAAACGATATTCTGAAAAAAGTCACGGCCAGCATTGAAGAGGCAACCGGCAAGTTCAACGCGAAAGCAGAAGACGCGCTCAAAGAGGCGCAGAAGTCCGGCAAGCTGTCTGAAGAAACAAAGGCAGCCGTCGATAAAATGGCTTCTGAGTTCAACGCCCTGCGCGAAGCAGAAAAAACGCTGAAGGCATCCATGGGCGAACTGGAGCAACATGTTGCCCAGATGCCGCTGGCAAACGCGAAGCATGTTGTGGAGTCAATCGGCCAGCAGGTGATCTCTGCTGAGGCGCTGAAAACCTTTGCTGCCAGTGTTGAAGGTGGCAAACGTATCAGCATCCCGGTGAAGGCTGCCCTGACTTCGGTGGATGTGCCTGATGGTGTTGTGGAGCCACAACGCCTGCCGGGTATTGATACGGCACCGAAACAGCGCCTGTTTATCCGCGATCTGATTGCGCCTGGTCGCACTTCCTCCTCTGCTATCTTCTGGGTGCAGCAGACGGGCTTTACCAATAACGCGAAAGTGGTTCCTGAAAACACGCAGAAACCATACAGCGAAATTGAGTTCACGCCGAAAATCACTGGCGTCAGTACTATCGCCCACCTGTTCAAAGCCTCAAAGCAGATCCTGGATGACTTCGCACAGTTGCAGTCCACCGTTGATGCCGAAATGCGGTACGGGCTGAAGTATGCAGAAGAGCAGGAAATTCTCTTTGGTGATGGTACCGGCGTTCATCTGCATGGCATCGTTCCTCAGGCGTCGGCGTTTAATCCAGCGTTCACTGTCGAACAACAGAGCGGGATTGATGATCTGCGTCTGGCAATGTTGCAGGCGCAGCTGGCGCGCTTCCCGGCATCCGGTCATGTTCTTCACTTCATTGACTGGGCGCGGATCGAGCTGACAAAAGACAGCCTTGGCCGTTACATCCTGGCTAACCCGGCGGCACTGACTGGCCCGACTCTGTGGGGTCTGCCGGTTGTTGCAACGGAAGCGGCAGCCTTCCAGGGTAAATTCCTGACCGGTGCATTCAACGCTGGCGCGCAAATCTTCGACCGCGAAGATGCGAACGTGGTGATCTCCACGGAGAACGCCGACGACTTCGAGAAAAACATGATCACCATCCGTTGCGAGGAACGTCTGGCGCTGGCCGTCAAACGCCCTGAGGCATTTGTATACGGTGCATTCCGCACTGGCGCTGGTAGCTGATGAAATAGCGGCCTTCGGGCCGCTTTTACAGGTGGGAAAATGAAACTGATTGCACTTAAACCGATTTATTTCGGCGGTACCGTCGTTACTGAGGGGCTTCCGCTGGAAACTCTGGAACAGCACGGTCGCGAGCTCATCAAAAAAGGCTATGCGATGCTCGATGAATCAGAAAATCCTGCAGAGCAGGAACAGCCGGAAGTGAAAGCGGACAAGAAGGCGAAAAAATAATGGTCGATCTTGATGTGGTGAAACAGCACTGCCGCATTGATAGCGACTTTACCGGTGATGACGCCCTGCTGACTTTATACACCGGTGCGGCGGCGCGTTACGTCCAGACATGGACAAGGCGAACGCTCTATGAAAACCAGAGCTCCCCTGGCTACGCAGATGATCCGGACCCGATTCTACTGAATGATGATGTTAAAGCGGCCATGTTATTGCTGATAGGTCACTGGTATGCCAACAGAGAATCAGTTTCCGTCGGTCAGACTGTTGCAGAGGTCCCGTTTGCAGTTGAAGCCTTGCTGCAGCCATACCGAATTTACGGGGTATAGGAGGACTTTATGCAGGCCGGAAGACTGAGAGACAGGGTGGTGGTTCAGAACCTCACAACATCCAGAGATCCTTCTGGCCAGCCTGTTGAAGCATGGCATGACGGCGCAGAAACCTGGGCAGAAGTAAAGGGCATTAGTGGCCGCGAGCTGGTAGCCGCTGGTGCTGAAACCGCAGTCGCCACTATCAGGGTATGGACACGATTTCGTAGCGATATAACTGCTGCGTCAAGACTCAGGGTTATGACTGGCGCGTTCAAGGGGGCCATTTTGAATATCATTGGTCCGCCAATCCCTGACTCTCGCGGTGTTCAGCTCGAAATTCTTTGTAAGCAGGGGATCGAAAAATGATTGAGACGAGCCTCGATTTTTCCGGCCTGAATGACATCGCAAAGGATCTGGAGGCGCTTAGCCGCGCTGAAAACAACAAGGTTCTGCGTGAAGCCACGCGCGCCGGCGCGGAGGTGCTTAAGGAAGAAGTGATCGCACGTGCACCGGTACGCACCGGAAAACTGAAAAAAAACGTGGTGGTTGTTACCCAAAAAAGCCGCCGCCGCGGGGAGATTTCTTCCGGCGTCCATATTCGTGGCGTTAACCTGCGCACCGGAAACAGCGATAACACGATGAAGGCGAATAACCCGAGAAACGCCTTTTACTGGCGCTTTGTGGAGCTTGGCACTGCGAACATGCCTGCGCATCCTTTTGTGCGACCCGCTTACGATACGCGCGAGGAAGAGGCCGCCAGCGTCGCCATTGCCAGGATGAATCAGGCTATTGATGAGGTACTGAGCAAGTGAATGAAGATAATATCTACGCCTTGCTTTCTACCCTGGCAGAGGGACGGGTATACCCCTATGTTGCGCCATTAGGTAGTGACGGGAAACCGTCTGTCTCTCCACCCTGGATTATCTTTTCCATCGTCGATGATGTTTCCGCTGACGTACTGTGTGGCCAGGCAGAGAGCAGGGTTTCCGTTCAGGTCGATGTGTATTCAACGACCATAAAAGAATCACGCTCTCTGAGAGATTTGGCGCTCTCTTCGCTTAAGCCGTTAAACCCTACAGAGGTGGTAAAAATCCACGGATACGAGCCAGACCGTCGGCTCTACCGTGCCACCCTGGATTTTAAAGTTACCCCCTGACAATTAATTCACCCAACGAGCCCGCTAATGGCGGGTTTTCTTTTTCCAGGAGACAGCTATGTCTGCACTTTATGAAAAATCGCAGCTGACGAAGATCCTTATTTCCTCCCTGCCAGCCACCAAAGAAACGATGGACTCCGCAACCTTCCTCGATTTGAGTTGCACCATCAAAGAAATTCAGTTCACCGGTGGTCAGAAGCAGGATATCGACGTAACAACGCTTTGCTCGACCGAGCAGGAGAATATTAACGGTCTGCCTTCTCCGTCAGAAATCTCTCTGTCCGGCAACTTCTACAATAATCCGGCGCAGGATGCCTTGCGTGATGCGTATGACAACGATACGACCTACGCTTTCCAGGTTATCTTCCCGTCCGGCAATGGCTTTAAGTTCCTGGCTGAAATCCGCCAGCACACCTGGTCTTCCGGTACCAACGGCGTAGTGGCGGCAACGTTCTCCCTGCGCCTGAAAGGTAAGCCTGAAAGCATCGAGTCTGGCTCCTGAGAGGTCGCATGAAGAATATTAAAAATCTCGCCCTGGCTAAGATGTCGGGTTTCCGTCATAAGACGGTCGCCGTTCCTGAGTGGGAAGGCGTCAAAGTGGTTCTCCGTGAGCCGTCTGGAGAAGCCTGGCTTCGCTGGCAGGAAGTGGTGAAAGCGGGTGCTGATGATGAAAATGTGTCTGTATCGGAAAAGGCACACCGTAATCTTTGCGCTGACGTGGTGCTCTTCATTGACGTCCTGTGCGACACCGATAAGCAACCGGTATTCAGCGTAGACGAAGAAGAGCAGGTGCGTGAAATCTACGGCCCCGTCCATTCACGCCTGCTCAAACAGGCGCTTGACCTGATCAACAATGCGGACGAAGCGCGGGAAAAGTCTCAACCCCCGGCGTAAAGTTTCTGATGTCGCTTGCGCTCCGGATGGGGCGCACGCTCTCAGAGCTTCGGCAGAATATGACGGCAAGCGAGCTTCTGATGTGGATTGAGTTCGACAGGCAAAGTCCGGTTGGCGATATCCGTGGCGACATTCAGGCAGCCCAGCTCGTCTCTGCCATCTACGGTTCGCAGGGGGCAAAAGTACCGCTGGACGATGCGATCCTGCGATGGGGTGGTGATGAGCAATCAGAACCGAAGGACCCGTTTGCAGGGCTTGAGGCGGCACTTACAGCTGCAACTCAGTGACAAATGAACTGTAAAAGAATAGGATTATTTTTTTATAATTTGGTGAAGAAAATGAAAAAACTAGTTCTATTTGTATTATTTTATGGTTTCAGTTGTTTATCAAGTGCAGCTCAAACACTGGCTCCATTAGAACCAAATGAGTTGCAAAGCTATACGTCTACGGTTTGCTCTGATCATGCAAATCCTGAATTGTGTAAAAAAGCTTTTATTAAATTCATGGGCTATATAAAAACAAACGATGATTACTACTATTTCTGTCAAAAGCAAAAAGAGGCAGGGATGACTGTTAATAAAGATTCCTGCAATAAATCGGAAGCTCTGAGAGAATTTTTAGATAAGCCATGAAATTTATATCACAACAAAAAGCCCGTTAATGGGCTTTTTTTTCGCCTGGAGAAAATTGATGGCAACCTTACGTGAGTTAATAATCAAAATTTCCGCTAACTCGCAGTCATTCCAGACGGAAATTTCCCGCGCCTCACGAATGGGGCAAGATTATTACCGCACCATGCAAAATGGTGGCCGCCAGGCAGCGGCAGCGTCAAGAGAAACTCAGAGGGCTTTAGCTGATTTAACGGGGCAGCTTAATTCTGCAAAGGCGTCTGCTGTTGGTCTTGCTGGGGCATTTGCAGGAGCATATGCCACCGGGCACCTTATTTCTTTGGCTGATGAGTGGAGTTCAGTTAACGCCCGGTTAAAGCAGGCATCAAAATCCTCCGATGACTTCAAAGAGTCACAGCGTGCACTGATGGATATTAGCCAGCGAACCGGAACCGCATTTTCAGATAACGCCAGCCTGTTTGCCCGTTCAGCCGCCTCCATGCGTGAGTATGGCTACAGTTCAGAAGAGGTTCTGAAAGTAACCGAAGCTATATCGACAGGACTTAAGCTGTCAGGCGCAAGCACGTCTGAAGCCAGCTCAGTAATCACACAGTTTAGTCAGGCGTTAGCACAGGGTGTTCTTCGAGGCGAGGAATTTAACTCCGTCAATGAAAACGGTGATCGCGTTATTCGTGCACTGGCATCCGGCATGGGTGTCGCCAGGAAAGACTTAAAGGCTATGGCCGATCAGGGACAACTTACCGCCGATAAAGTTGTTCCGGCTTTAATCAGCCAGCTTGGGGCGTTACAGAATGAATATAGCGCGATGCCGCAGACCGTTTCTGCTGCCACGACGAAAGTCGAAAATGCTTTCATGGCATGGGTAGGTGGAGCTAATGAAGCTACTGGTGCGACAAGTGCTCTTGTTGCTGTATTGAATACAGTTTCTGACAATATCGACACTGTGGCTACGGCTGCCGGAGCTTTGGCTGCAATAGGTGGAGCTCGCTATCTTGGAGGGATGTTTGGCGATCTTGGGAACCAGACGGCGCAATTAATAGATGCCAGAAAGAACGAAATTGCGCTCGCAGCTGCAAGGGCTGAATCTGCTACCCAATCACAACGCAAGGCCGCCGCCGATGCTATTGCTGCTGAGCGAGCTTACCAGCTTGCTCAGTCAGAACTTGTGCTGGCAAAGAATACTAATGCTGAGGCTACTGCCACTCAAAATGCCATATCCAAGCGCCGGGCAATGATTACAGCAAATGCGGCACTGGTACAGTCAAACAGAGCCGTTGCAGCCTCTCAGCAGGCACTAAACTCTGCAACATCAGTGCTGGGGCTTGTAAAAACTGGCGCTACGGGTCTTTTGTCGTTAGTTGGTGGTTTGCCAG
>NZ_JAMJFW010000071.1:0-13132 GCF_023544405.1 Enterobacter cloacae complex sp. OE43NF | reverse complement strand
AATTTCGGTTAGCGAAATGCTTGTTTAAAAAGGCGCTACCTGGCATGGGGATGCGCCTTTTTTATTGCTCCACATTTGCCACCGTCAACGCTTTGTAAACCTTCGCTTTCCCCACTTTTCAACCGCCGCTTTTCGTGTATATTTCCACCACCTTACTGGCTCTCTTCTTCCGGAATGTCATAATGATTCGTAAATACTGGTGGCTGGTTGTCTTTGCTGTCTCAGTTTTTCTCTTTGATGCGCTGCTGATGCAGTGGATTGAACTGATGAGCACCGAAACCGATAAGTGTCGCAATATGGATTCCGTGAACCCGCTTAAACTCGTCAATTGTTCAGAGCTGGACTGAGCCGCCAACGTCGTCAAAAACCCCGAAATCACTTAATAAAAACGGGGATTTAAATCCCTTTGAGTCATTACCTTACGATGATAATGTCTCGCCCTTCACCACCGCCCTTGCGTAACCTCACACTCGAGTTGAACCGATCATGCTGGTTAGCCAATACAACCATATCCTTGTCGTCCTCTCCTTTGTTGTCGCTATCCTTGCTGCCTATACCGCGCTGAATATGGCCGCGCGTGTGGCGGGAAGTCAGGGCGTGGCAGCGCGCATCTGGCTGGCCGGTGGCGGTGTTGCAATGGGTATTGGCGTATGGGCGATGCATTTTATCGGCATGCTGGCGATGGATCTCTCCATGAGCATGAGCTACAACGCCACCCTGACGGGGTTATCGATGGTTATCGCCGTGGGTTCATCCTTGTTTGCGCTGTGGCTTGTCAGCAGCGAGCAGCTGCGTTTGCGCCGTCTGCTGCCCGGTGCACTAGTCATGGGAACCGGTATCGTGGCCATGCATTACACCGGCATGGCGGCCCTGGAGGTTACGCCCGGTATTATCTGGGATAAAACATGGGTGGCGATATCAGTCGCTATTGCGCTTGCTGCGTCGCTCGCGGCACTGTGGCTGACGTTCCGCCTGCGTCATGAGGCCGCTCAGGTCGCGCTGATGCGCATGGGTGCCGCAATCACGATGGGAATTGCGATTGCCGGAATGCATTATGCGGGGATGAAAGCCGCACAGTTTCCAGTGTCGACCATGGCTCACCATGAGGGGATTAACGGCAGCTGGCTGGCCGTGCTGGTGAGCGTTGTCGCACTCGCCATCCTTGGTATCACCCTGCTGGTGTCGATGCTGGATGCGCGCCTGCAGGCACGCACCTCTCTCCTCGCCTCGTCTCTGGCGGAAGCAAACCGGGAGCTGGCCCAGCTGGCGCTACAGGATACGCTGACGCGCCTGCCCAATCGTATCCTGCTGGAAGATCGACTCGATCAGGCCATCAACAAAGCAGACCGTGAAGGCACGCATTTCGCATTGATGTTTATGGATCTCGACGGCTTTAAAACCGTCAATGACGCCTACGGGCATGATGTCGGCGATAAACTGCTGGTTGCCGTTACGCAACGCCTGCTGCTCCCCCTGAAAGGCCAGTACACCCTTGCACGTATTGGCGGTGATGAATTTGTTCTGCTGGCAGAAGTTGGGGGGCCGGACGATGCAGCCTCCCTTGCCAATGCCCTGGTGCGCACTATCGATAGTCCATTCAATGTGGATCCGTATGAGCTGGTGGTGACCCTCAGTATTGGCATTGCGCTTTATCCTCACGATGGCAAAACCGATCGCGAGCTGATGTTTAACGCCGATGCGGCGATGTACCACACCAAGCATATGGGCCGTAACGGTTATCACTTTTTCCAGCCCTCCATGAACACGCTGGCGCAAACCCATCTGCAGCTGATGAACGATCTGTGGCTGGCCATCGATCGTAATGAGCTACAGCTGCATTATCAGCCCAAATTCCATGCGCCGGCAGGCCCCGTACTCGGGTTTGAGGCACTCCTGCGCTGGCAACACCCGAAGCTGGGATTGCTGACGCCAGACCTGTTCCTGCCGCTGGCGGAAAAAACGGGACAGATCATTCCCATTGGCAACTGAGTTATCAACGAAGCCTGCCGCCAGTTGCGGGAATGGCACCTTAAAGGGCATCAAAACTGGTCAATGGCGGTGAACCTGTCGACACTTCAGTTTGAACAACCTTCGCTGGTGAGTACGGTGCTTGATTGTCTGACACGTCACCAGGTGCCGCCGGAAATGCTGATCCTTGAAGTGACGGAAACCACTGCGATGAGTAACCCGGATGAGAGCGTGCGGGTGCTGACAGAGCTGACGAATGCGGGTGTGAAAGCCTCTATTGATGACTTTGGTACCGGCTACTCGAGCCTGCTGTATCTTAAACGCTTACCCGCCTGTGAATTGAAAATCGACAGGGCGTTTGTAAAAGAGCTCAGTGGAGAAAGCGAAGATGCGACCATTGTCTCCGCGATTGTCGCCCTGGCGAAAACGCTGAATCTGAAAGTAGTGGCTGAAGGGGTGGAAACCGAAGCACAGCAAGCCTTTTTGACGGAACTGGGCTGTAATACCCTTCAGGGCTATTTGTTAGGGAAACCTGTCAGCGCGCAGACCATTGAAACGCTTTGCGAGCAGGGAGAGATCTTGCCCGACACCGAGTCGTAAGCCTCTTCATGTGGCGACACGCGCACCACCGGGAGTGTCGCCAGAATGTTATCGACCAGAGCAGGTGCCTGTTGATAGAGGTTGAAGCTGTCGTTATTCATTAACCAGTTTTTAATTATTCCGCTAAAAAATCCGTGGAACACTATCAACGTTAAATCCACATTCACCTGCGAAGAAATGATGTTTCGTGAAATACAGCGCTCCAGTGTCGCACGCAGAAAATCATTGTTGAAACCAATACGTTTCCTGATTTCATACTCGGAAACCATATCACTGGTAAATTCACACTTATGATACAAAATCTGTAACAGCGCACACTGGCGAGGCTCATGCGCAATATATTGCAACGCAGTGATAAATTGCTCACGAAGCATTAACAAGGGATCATCTTTTTCGGAAAGAGAAAGTCTGTCACGAATGAGATCGCGAAGCGGCAATTGCTGTTCCCAGATAGCATTAAATATCTCTGTTTTACTGGTGAAATGCCAGTAGACGGCCCCACGCGTCACCTTTGCCGCATCGGCGATATCTGTCAGCGTTGTGTTGGTTACGCCACGTGTCGCAAACTGCCCGATAGCCGCTTCAATCAGCTGTTGACGGGTTTGTTGAGCCTCTGCTTTCTTTTTACGCGCCATGGACGACTACTCGTTACTCACAAGAATTAAGCTGTTTAGTAGGGTTTTGTAATCGGAAGTATTCATGAAAGACAAGGTGAATTCTGCACAAAAAAAGTCAATTCGCTTTATTTATAACTGAGGTAAATACATATCAATAATTAAATTCACAAAACAGATGAATGCCCTCTATGAAACATCACTCTCCTGATTACTTTTGTTAAAGTATATTGCTGTAAACGCAAAGCCTTCTTCTGATTTTCTTTCCTGCCGCATTTATCCGCACTTATAAATTAAAAAACATTAAATACCCTCATTATTATACGCAGCTACATTTTTTGTTTTTGTCCCCTGCCCTGTCACCGATCCACGGAAATATCGGTTAATGGGTATTTAAAGGAACAGTAATGACGAATCATTTCAGACGCTTGCCCTTAACCGGTTTTATTGTCTGCGCCGCACTGCTTGCCGGATGCGATGGGCAGGAAAATCAGCAACATCAACCGCAGCCGCCTCAGGTGAGTGTACACATTGTCAAAAGTGCCCCCCTCACTGTGACAACAGAGCTGCCGGGCAGAACAGATGCGTTTCGCGTTGCGGAAGTGCGTCCTCAGGTTAGCGGCATTATCCTGCGTCGCAATTTCACCGAAGGCAGCGATGTCAAAGCTGGCCAGTCACTTTATCAGATCGATCCCGCCAGCTATCAGGCGGCGTATGACAGCGCAAAAGGAGAGCTGGCGAAAGCCCAGGCGGCAGCCAATATTGCGCACCTGACGGTGAAACGTTATCTCCCGCTGGTGGGCACACAGTATGTCAGTAAGCAGGAGTACGACCAGGCCGTAGCAACGGCTCAGCAGGCGGATGCCAGCGTCGTTGCTGCAAAAGCAGGAGTTGAAAGCGCACGCATCAACCTTGCCTATACCAAAGTCACCTCTCCCGTCGATGGTCGCATTGGTAAATCCAGCGTGACCGAGGGAGCTCTCGTCACCAACGGCCAGGCAAACGCCCTGGCAACGGTACAGCAACTGGATCCGATGTATGTCGATGTCACCCAGTCCAGCAATGATTTTATGCGTCTGAAGCAGACAAGCCTGCAAAAAGGGGAGACCACCAGCACCGTCGAGCTGTTGATGGAGAATGGTCAGCCCTATCCGCTAAAAGGCACGCTGCAGTTTTCTGATGTGACGGTTGATGAAAGCACTGGCTCCATCACTCTGCGGGCGATTTTCCCGAATCCGCAACACCTGCTGTTACCGGGAATGTTTGTACGCGCCCGCATTAATGAGGGTACGCAGCCGAATGCGATTCTGATCCCACAGCAAGGCGTCACCCGCACGCCGCGTGGGGATGCAACCGTCCTGATTGTTAACGACAAAAACCAGGTTGAGTCACGCACCGTCGTTGCCTCTCAGGCCATTGGCGATCGCTGGCTGGTCACAGAGGGGCTGAAAAACGGTGACCGCGTGATTGTCAGTGGGTTACAAAAAGCCAAACCTGGGGCTACCGTCGTCGCCACACCCGATACCTCTACGACTCCAGCCGGTTAAGGAACGACGTCATGGCTAATTTCTTTATCCAGAGGCCGGTTTTCGCCTGGGTACTCGCCATCATTTTGATGATTGCAGGTGGGCTGGCGATCCTCAAACTGCCTGTAGCGCAGTATCCGACTATCGCCCCACCCGCGGTTGCCATAACCGCAACCTACCCTGGCGCAGATGCGCAGACGGTGCAGGATACCGTGACGCAGGTTATCGAACAGAATATGAACGGCATCGATAACCTGATGTATATGTCATCCACCAGCGATTCTGCAGGTAATGTCACCATCACCCTGACCTTTGAGTCTGGTACAGACCCGGATATCGCCCAGGTTCAGGTTCAGAATAAACTTCAGCTCGCCATGCCGCTGCTGCCGCAGGAAGTGCAGCAACAAGGGATCGGCGTTGAGAAGTCCAGCAGCAGCTTCCTGCTGGTGGCTGGCTTTGTTTCAGACAATAAAAGCCTCTCGCAGGATGACATTTCCGACTACGTCGCCTCGAATGTGAAAGATGCCATTAGTCGAACCACTGGGGTGGGTGATGTTCAGCTGTTTGGTGCCCAGTATGCAATGCGCATCTGGCTCGACAGTAACGCGATGAATAAATACCAGCTGACGCCGCTGGACATTATTAATCAACTGAAAACCCAGAATGACCAGATAGCGGCAGGCCAGCTAGGCGGAACGCCGTCCGTGCCGGGCCAACAATTGAACGCCTCGATCATTGCGCAAACCCGCCTGAAATCACCGGAAGAGTTTGGCCGCGTGACGCTGAAGGTGAACCAGGACGGCTCGATGGTGCATCTGAAGGATGTCGCACGCATTGAACTGGGCGGTGAAAACTACAATATGGTGACCAAAATCAACGGGCAGGCCGCAACCGGCCTGGGGATTAAGCTGGCGACCGGTGCAAATGCGCTGGATACGGCGTCGGCCATCAAGAGCAAGCTGGCGCAACTGCAGCAATTCTTCCCACAGGGTCTGAAGGTGGTTTATCCGTACGACACCACGCCGTTTGTGAAGATCTCTATTCACGAAGTGGTGAAAACCCTGTTTGAAGCGATCATTCTCGTCTTCCTGGTGATGTATCTGTTCCTGCAAAACCTGCGCGCGACGCTTATCTCCACTATCGCGGTGCCGGTTGTTTTGCTGGGTACCTTCGCGGTGCTGGCGGCGTTCGGGTTCTCCATCAATACCCTGACGATGTTCGGGATGGTGCTGGCAATAGGCTTGCTGGTTGATGATGCCATCGTGGTCGTTGAGAACGTCGAACGCGTGATGGTAGAACACAAACTGCCGCCGAAAGAGGCGACGCAGAAGTCGATGGAACAGATTCAGGGCGCACTGGTGGGTATAGCCATGGTGCTGTCGGCGGTCTTTATCCCGATGGCATTTTTCGGTGGCTCGACCGGGGCCATCTATCGGCAGTTTTCGCTGACCATCGTTTCGGCAATGGCGCTCTCCGTGTTGGTCGCCCTGATCCTGACCCCCGCGCTGTGCGCAACCCTGCTTAAACCGGTATCCGGCGATCACCACGAAAAGAAAGGCGGTTTCTTTGGCTGGTTTAATGCGCTTTTTGACCGTAGCGTGGAGCACTACAGCAACAGCGTGAGCGGCATTTTACGCAAGACCGGACGCTACCTGGTGGTGTACATCATCATTGTGGGTGGTATGGCGGTGCTGTTCCTGCGCTTGCCCACCTCCTTCCTGCCCGAAGAGGACCAGGGGGTATTTATGACGATGGTTCAACTTCCGGCCGGTGCGACCCAGACGCGTACGCAGCAGGTCCTCGATCAGGTCCAGAACTATTATCTGAAAAACGAGAAGGCCAATGTTGAATCTGTCTTTACCGTTAATGGTTTTAGTTTTAGCGGCCAGGGCCAGAACGCCGGGATTGCCTTCATCAGCCTGAAGCCCTGGGAAGCACGACCGGGGGCGGAAAATAGCGTTGAGGCGATTGTTGGCCGCGCGACAAAAGCCTTCAGTCAGATAAAAGATGGGCTCGTATTTCCGTTTAACCTGCCTGCGATTATCGAACTGGGAACCGCAACGGGCTTCGACTTCGAACTGATTGATCAGGCAAACCTGGGGCATACCTCGCTGACGCAGGCGCGAAATGAGCTTCTCGGAATGGTGAAAGCGCACCCTGACATGCTGGTGCGCGTGCGGCCAAATGGTCTGGAAGATACCCCGCAGTTTAAACTGGATGTCGACCAGGAGAAGGCTCAGGCGCTGGGCATCAGTCTTTCTGATGTCAACCAGACCATCTCGACGGCCCTGGGTGGAACTTATGTAAATGACTTTATCGATCATGGCCGCGTGAAAAAGGTCTATGTCCAGGCCGATGCGCGCTTCCGTATGCTGCCTGGTGACATCAGCAACCTGTATGTACGCAGCGCAAATGGTGAGATGGTACCTTTCTCCGCCTTTAGCACCTCGCACTGGGTGTACGGTTCACCTCGCCTGGAGCGCTATAACGGGATGCCATCCATGGAGATCATCGGTGAGTCCGCCCCCGGTAAAAGTACCGGTGAGGCCATGGCGCTGATGGAAAGTCTTGCTGCAAAACTGCCTTCCGGCATCGGGTATGACTGGACAGGAATGTCTTATCAGGAGCGACTTTCCGGAAATCAGGCGCCTGCGTTGTACGCTATTTCACTGATTGTGGTGTTTCTGTGTCTGGCTGCTCTTTACGAAAGCTGGTCCATTCCCTTCTCAGTGATGCTGGTGGTCCCGCTGGGAGTCATTGGGGCGCTGTTTGCAGCAGCGTTACGTGGCTTGAACAATGACGTCTATTTCCAGGTGGGCTTACTGACAACAATTGGTTTGTCGGCTAAAAACGCCATTCTGATCGTTGAGTTTGCCAAAGATCTGATGGAAAAAGAGGGTAAAGGCATCATTGAAGCCACGCTGGAAGCATCGAGAATGCGCCTTCGACCGATCCTGATGACCTCGCTCGCCTTTATTCTTGGCGTCATGCCGCTGGTGATCAGCCATGGCGCCGGGAGCGGTGCGCAAAACGCGGTCGGGACAGGGGTCATGGGGGGCATGCTTTCCGCAACGCTTCTGGCTATCTTCTTCGTGCCCGTTTTCTTTGTGGTCGTCCGGCGACGCTTTACGCGCCATAAAGAGTAATGAATACCTGAAAGGCACCTCTGGTGCCTTTTTTATTTTAAGATAAACAGTGTATTAAGATCGCAGTGTTAAAAAGAGTCAGTTTGCATTAAGTAAGAACGCCACGTTGTTACTCCATAATTTCTCCATTAATTCGTTCTGACGAAACACTTTTCTCCACGATGTTTACAAACAACATAATTTGAGATTATTCCTCGTGTAACGTGGGCTTATCCCGGTGGTAAAATAACCTCCAGTTCGTTAATAGCCCTCCTGGCTTTATAGCGGACGCGAAATAATACTGAGGTAACATCATGAAAAGATTCATTTCCGTTGCACTACTCGCTGCGCTGCTGGCTGGATGCGCGCACGACTCTCCATGTGTACCGGTATACGACGATGAGGGCCGACTGGTTCATACCAATACCTGTATGAAAGGTACCACTCAGGATAACTGGGAAACAGCAGGTGCTATCGCTGGTGGTGCTGCCGCGGTGGCGGGGTTGACGCTGGGTATTGTTGCCCTGACCCGATAACATCTGTTCAGAAAGCGCGGCTCTGGCCGCGCTTTTGCTTTGAATGAGTGCAGTACCCGTATTTATTCACACCATTAATTTTAGCCAGAAGCCTGTCACCTCTTTTTCACTTCCCCTTTTTAATTTTGTATTCAGTTTTAATGATTTTCACCCATTCATATTATTGAACACCCGGCCAATATTCACTCCGGAAACTATCTCTTCTTTTTCTCTGACCCTCCTTAAAAGTTTTGCTCCGATTTGTGGCACAGGTTGTAATTTCGCACCGTTTCGGGGCGCTCCTTTTATTTAAGCCTGTCTACACTCAGCATTAAGCGTTCACTTATCGCTTATTTCATCGAGCGCGAAACCTGGCATTACGTTTGCTATATAAACGTCGGCCAACGCCACAGATGGGTAAAAGTGTTTAAAACACCTAAATAACGATAAATTTAGCCACACAGGATGCATTATGAAAAAGACGATGATAGCCAGCCTGGCCGCTGCGGGTATGTTGTTTGCTGTTGCGGGTCAGGCCCATGCGGGCACAACGCTGGATGCCGTGAAAAAGAAAGGTTTTGTTCAATGCGGTATCAGCGACGGTTTGCCTGGCTTCTCTTATGCCGATGCTAACGGCAAATTTACCGGTATCGATGTTGACGTTTGCCGGGGCGTCGCCGCTGCCGTTTTCGGTGATGACAGCAAAGTAAAATATACCCCGCTGACGGCCAAAGAACGTTTCACCGCGCTGCAGTCCGGCGAAGTGGACATGCTCTCCCGTAATACCACCTGGACCTCCTCCCGTGATGCAGGAATGGGGATGTCATTCACCGGTGTCACCTATTATGACGGCATCGGTTTCCTTACCCACAATAAAGCGGGTCTGAAAAGCGCCAAAGAGCTGGACGGTGCGACCGTGTGTATTCAGGCCGGTACCGATACCGAGCTTAACGTCGCCGATTATTTCAAAGCGAATAATATGAAGTACACCCCGGTGACATTCGATCGCTCTGATGAATCAGCCAAAGCGCTGGAATCTGGCCGTTGCGATACGCTGGCGTCTGACCAGTCACAGCTCTACGCGCTGCGTATTAAGCTGAGTAACCCGGCAGAGTGGATCGTCCTGCCTGAAGTCATCTCCAAAGAACCCCTTGGACCCGTCGTTCGCCGTGGCGACGAAGACTGGTTCTCTATCGTTCGCTGGACCCTGTTCGCCATGTTAAATGCAGAAGAGATGGGCATCAGCTCGAAAAACGTCGATGAGAAAGCCGCCAAACCCTCTACCCCGGATATGGCACACCTGCTGGGCACAGAAGGCGATTTTGGCAAGGATCTGAAGCTGGATAACAAGTGGGCGTACCACATCATTAAACAGGTGGGCAACTACGCTGAGATCTTTGAGCGCAACGTGGGATCGGAAAGCCCGCTGAAGATCAAACGCGGCCAGAACAATCTCTGGAATAACGGCGGTATTCAGTACGCACCGCCAGTACGTTAAGTCTTTGCTGTAACGGGCACTGTGAACGCAGTGCCCACTCCAGAGTCATGGTTACCGAGGTTTCTTTATGTTCCATCGCCGCTCCCCCGTAAAAGGATCGTTATCCTTTTCTCATCCCGCGGTCCGCGCCTGGCTATTCCAGATTATTGCCATTCTTGCGGTTGTTCTTATCGCCATTTATTTAATTCATAACACGGTTACCAACCTGAATAATCGCGGTATTACCTCCGGCTTTGCTTTTCTGGATCGCAGTGCGGGTTTTGGCATTGTTCAGCATCTTATTGACTATCAGGAAGGCGATACCTACGGCCGCGTGTTCCTCGTCGGTTTACTCAATACACTGCTGGTCTCCGCGCTGTGTATTGTTTTCGCCTCCATACTGGGCTTTTTTATTGGCCTCGCTCGCCTGTCAGATAACTGGCTGCTGCGAAAGCTGTCCACCATTTACATTGAGACGTTCCGTAATATCCCGCCGCTGCTGCAGATTTTTTTCTGGTATTTCGCCGTACTGCGTAACCTTCCGGGCCCACGTCAGGCTGTCGATGCCTTCGATCTGTTTTTCCTGAGCAACCGTGGGCTCTATATTCCTTCTCCTGAACTCGCAGAAGGGATATATGCTTTTATCGCCGCGATTATCATCGCGCTCGCCCTCTCTGCCGGGCTATTTCGCTATAACCGCAAACATCAGATCAAAACCGGGCAGCTTCGCAAGACATGGCCAATTGCGGCGCTTTTGATTATCGGTCTGCCGCTACTGACACACTGGCTTTTTGGTGCCGCGTTACACTGGGATGTCCCACATCTGCGGGGCTTTAACTTCCAGGGCGGGATGGTGTTAATTCCTGAACTGGCGGCCCTGACCCTGGCCCTTTCCATTTATACGTCTGCGTTTATCGCCGAAATCATTCGGGCGGGGATCCAGGCAGTCCCGCATGGACAGCACGAGGCAGCACGCTCTCTGGGGTTACCTCATACGGTAACGCTTCGACAGGTCATTATTCCACAGGCGTTACGTGTCATCATTCCGCCCCTGACCAGCCAGTACCTCAATATTGTCAAAAACTCGTCGCTGGCCGCCGCAATTGGCTACCCGGATATGGTGTCACTGTTCGCCGGCACCGTGCTTAACCAGACAGGACAGGCCATTGAAACTATTGCCATCACTATGTCCGTCTATCTGATTATCAGCCTGGCGATCTCGTTGCTGATGAACCTGTATAACCGCCGTATCGCACTGGTCGAGCGCTAAGGAACTATGATGACAAAAGCGATACTGTCGCACTCTTCGCGTCCTGCCAACCCGACAGGTGGACGTTTTATTCTCTGGGCGCGTAAGAATCTGTTCTCCAGCTGGGGTAACTGTCTGCTGACAATAATTTGTCTGTGGCTGATGTGGGAGTTGATCCCGCCACTCATTAACTGGGCTTTCTTGCAGGCTAACTGGGTCGGTTCAACCCGGGCAGATTGTACAAAAGCTGGCGCTTGCTGGGTGTTTATCCACGAGCGTTTTGGTCAGTTCATGTATGGATTGTATCCGCACGAACAACGCTGGCGAATTAATCTGGCGCTGGTTATTGGGCTGCTCTCCATCGCCGTGATGTTCTGGAAAAGGCTGCCGCAACGCGGACGGTACATCGCCTGCTGGGCGGTGGTGTATCCGATTGTTGTGTGGGTGCTGTTGTACGGTGGTTTCCTGGGGCTGGAACGCGTGGAAACCCGACAGTGGGGCGGCCTAACGCTGACGCTGATTATTGCTTCTGTTGGGATCGCTGGCGCACTGCCGTGGGGCATTTTACTGGCGCTTGGCCGTCGCTCAAAAATGCCCGTTGTCCGTGTGCTCTCGGTTATTTTCATTGAGTTCTGGCGCGGTGTACCGCTTATTACCGTCCTTTTTATGTCTTCGGTCATGCTGCCATTATTTATGGCAGAAGGCACGACGATAGACAAACTGATCCGTGCCCTGGTAGGAGTCATTCTGTTCCAGTCAGCCTACGTTGCGGAGGTGGTGCGTGGCGGTCTGCAGGCATTGCCTAAAGGGCAGTATGAGGCTGCGGAATCACTGGCGCTCGGTTACTGGAAAACACAGGGGCTGGTGATACTTCCGCAGGCACTCAAGCTGGTTATCCCCGGGCTGGTGAACACGATCATCGCCCTCTTCAAAGATACCAGCCTCGTGATCATTATCGGATTGTTCGATCTCTTTAGCAGCGTGCAACAGGCAACGGTTGACCCTGTCTGGCTTGGCATGTCCACCGAAGGATATGTCTTTGCTGCTCTGATCTACTGGATCTTTTGTTTTAGCATGTCGCGCTATAGCCAGCATCTGGAAAAGCGCTTTAACACCGGGCGTACACCGCACTGAGGAAATTATGAGCCAAATAACTATGACACCCGCCGACGCGATGATTACGCTGGAAAACGTAAATAAATGGTACGGACAATTTCACGTCCTGAAAGATATCAATCTTAAGGTCAAGCAGGGCGAACGCATTGTCCTTTGCGGCCCTTCCGGGTCCGGGAAATCGACAACCATTCGCTGCATCAATCACCTTGAGGAGCATCAGCAGGGGCGTATTGTTGTAGATGGTATCGAACTGAATGAAGACATTCGCAACATCGAACGCGTGCGTCAGGAAGTCGGGATGGTGTTTCAGCACTTTAACCTGTTCCCCCATCTGACGGTGCTGCAGAACTGTACGCTTGCGCCGATTTGGGTGCGCAAAATGCCAAAAAAGGAAGCTGAAGCGTTAGCGATGCACTATCTGGAACGTGTACGTATTGCTGAACACGCCAATAAATTTCCAGGCCAGATATCGGGTGGCCAGCAGCAGCGTGTGGCTATCGCCCGTTCACTGTGCATGAAGCCCAAAATTATGCTGTTTGATGAGCCAACTTCAGCGCTGGATCCTGAAATGGTGAAAGAAGTTCTGGATACCATGATTGGGCTGGCGCAATCTGGAATAACTATGCTGTGCGTGACTCACGAAATGGGATTCGCCAGAACCGTGGCTGACCGGGTGATCTTTATGGATCGCGGAGAGATTGTTGAACAGGCGCCACCGGATGAGTTCTTTGCGCATCCGAAGTCAGAACGCACGCAAGCATTCCTGTCACAGGTGATTCACTAGTCGTTTGTTATGCCGGGTGGCGGCTTCGCCGTACCCGGCCTACGCTATGTGCAGTGTAGAAATGCAAAAAGGCCATCCTTTCGGATGGCCTTTTCACTTGTTTGATGTCTGGCAGTTCCCTACTCTCACATGGGGAGACCCCACACTACCATCGGCGC
>NZ_JAMJFW010000070.1:0-13749 GCF_023544405.1 Enterobacter cloacae complex sp. OE43NF | reverse complement strand
CCCATTAAAAGCCTTATAACTCAATGAGTTAGCTCTAAGGTGATGTGACCAAAGTACCGCTATTTACCCTGATAGTTGCCGCGATTTGTTGAACGGTGAACAGGGAGTTTAGCAAAGCGCTGGCGGTCGTTCCACTGGTCATACCGCGATAGTCCAACATGAACTGAAAGCCGTTCACCCGGCATGATTCCCTGAAACATTCATCTGTTCCGCACTTAGCGCGGTGTCCCACAATCGCCTGTCGTGATGACACGCAGTGGATAAACGAGCAAATGTTGGGAAGCCTAACCTGTCCGGGAAAGCGGCAGGCTCTACCGTGGTGTTCGCCGTGCCATAAACGAACGGTACTCGATAAGAGAGCGAATGAGTGACATTTCTGATGATACGCCTACGGCGCAGTTTGTTTGGATACCCAACACGGCGCTTATGGCTAGCTATTGGTTGAATTTATATCTCCGCTGTACCTGTTGTTGGGTAATGAAAACTTTTATGGGTGTGTTGTTGGCTCACCCATCGCGGTTTACACTACCGGCCAACATTGTATCGGCGATTACGGGCATAATGCTTGTTAGAATCATGTGTAAGAGGAATTGTTATGCCGCAGAAAAAGAGTAGCTTACCACCAACTGTTGAGAGGCTTCATCGCGCCGAACCTTTGGAGTTGGACGGTCCTACCCTTTTTGAGGGGGATGCTTTAACAGTATTGCGAAGGCTTCCTAGTGGTTCGGTCCGTTGTGTTGTTACTTCTCCACCTTATTGGGGATTGCGTGACTATGGGATTGATGAACAGATTGGCTTAGAAAGTAGTATGCACCAGTTCATTAATCGCCTTGTGACCATTTTCGCCGAAGTAAAACGAGTTTTAAGTGATGATGGCACCCTTTGGCTTAACATCGGGGATGGTTACACAAGCGGTAATCGCGGTTACAGAGCACCAGATAAAAAGAACCCAGCTCGTGCTATGACTGTTCGGCCAGATACGCCCGAAGGATTGAAACCGAAGGATCTTATTGGTATCCCTTGGCGGCTTGCTTTTGCACTACAAAACGATGGTTGGTATTTACGGAGTGATATTGTATGGAACAAGCCAAATGCTATGCCTGAAAGCGTTAAGGACCGTCCCACTCGCTCCCATGAGTTCTTATTCATGCTGACAAAATCTGAGAAATATTTTTATGATTGGCAGGCTGTGAGAGAACCAAGAGACAATGGTGGGCTAAGAAACCGTCGCACTGTTTGGAATGTTAATACGAAACCCTTTTCAGGGGCGCACTTTGCAACATTCCCACCTGATTTAATTCGGCCATGTATCCTTGCTTCAACTGAGCCGGGTGATTTTGTGTTAGACCCTTTCTTTGGCTCGGGTACCGTGGGGGTAGTCTGCCAAGATGAAGATCGACAATATGTTGGTATTGAGTTAAACCCTGAGTATGTTGAGATTGCGGTTAATCGGTTGCAGGGTGATAAAACTAATGTGATAAGGATAGCGGCAGCATGACTGTAAAAATCACTTTCCCAGAACCGAAACAGCAGGTCGATTTTGCTTTAGCTTTAAAAAGATTTCGCGGTGTTTATCTTCAAAATGCGTTGTTAGAAACCGTGCGTAATATGGATATTGTCGCCCTTGATGCGCAACTCGGTGAATATGTTCCCAAGGCGGATCTGGCAACCTTAGCCACATACGGGTTACGGGCCGAACTTTTATTCCCTGTTCCCGCAGTGTTAGAAGAAAACCCTTATCTATTGGGCTATTATCGTTTGCTAATGGGATATAGTCAGAAAGAGTTTTATGGCAGAGATAAAGGGTTTGGTGTTGGTAGTTTCAAATCAATGGAAGTGAAGGGTGTTATTGGTAAACTGGCAAAACCCAAAATACCTGAATTATGCGCCGCTTTTTGCGGGGCTGCTTCTGCCCTTTTATCTGGCGTTGGGCCGTTACGCGTAAGCCGTGAATTGTTGGATGACCTGACTCTGCTCACTGTGGGGCCGCAATTAAGAGGCGGGGCTAACAATCAACGAGGCACAAATGGAATTGTGTTAGTGTTTGAGATTATTCGAGAAATTGTTGCGCACGCTACCGCAGAGGTTCGAGAAAGTGCTATTGAAGTGAACAGTGCAACAGGTCGCCCGGTTCTCATAGAGTTTGCAGCGGACCCAGACATAATCATTCGGGAAGAAATGGCTCATCAGAATTACCGCAATGTCGTAGCTATCGAAGTCAAAAGCGGGACAGATGTTTCAAATATCCATAACCGTATTGGCGAAGCTGAAAAGAGCCACCAAAAAGCCCGAGCTAGGGGTTATACAGAGTGCTGGACTGTGATTAATGTTTCTCGGTTGGATATGGCAAAAGCTCGTAGTGAATCGCCATCAACCGACCGTTTCTATTCTTTAACTGAACTTTCATTGCGTGAGGGGGAACAGTATGAAGACTTCAAAATGCGGGTTCTTTCTTTGACAGCAATCCCATCCGCGCCGATTGCAATTAAGTAAAAGCGTGAATGGTAAATTATATAACCTCAAAACTTGCCAGATGTGGCCTATATGGGGCAGTTGCTCACGAAGTTAGGTATTTGTACCAGATGCGTGAACACTCCCCGTATCAAGCCGCATTCTACCGTTAGCCTATAACTGAATCCCCGGCTTGAAAAATTGCACGTTTATGTTTGCCCCTCCCTCAACTCTATAGCTCGCCCGCGCCCCCGTGCGCATGTGCGTGCCCGCGCGTCAGGGGTCGCTGAGAAAACCCTAAGATTTTGCTCATCCGAGACAACCGTTGCAGGCGCGAAATGCTGGACGATTGCTGCTGCCGAATGTGGGTGCGGGCGATTGATTTTCACTGTGTATCTGTACATCCCTCTAAAACGATCTGTGCCGCGTTCTACGGCGTCCTGTGCTTTCGGTGTGTGATTTAACGTCTGAGTGATTTCGTGATCGTGGCGGTGCTGTGGTGATCTGCTACGTGCGCCGTGGGGCTTTGCTGCTGTGACTCGGTGCCAGTCTGCCGCTGGCTGTCTCTGTCTCATCCGGGTATACCGCATTGTGATGTGCCGAAGCTGTCGCAATCAAATTTATTTTATACCCTATTGACCACGGTTTTTAAGTGTGATCTCCTTCATGTCGGGATGTGATACTTCACTGAGATTTGGAGGGTGAATCATGAATAACGTTCGTCTGTATGCCAGGGCATCCACCGCCGAGCAACACGCCGACCGTGCCGTTCCTGCGCTGGAGGATTTCGCTAATGAGCGTGGTTGGTCTATTGCTGCGCGATACATCGAGAACGCCAGCGGTGCGCGGCTGGAGCGTCCTGAACTGATGCGCCTGCTGGGTGAGGCGGAGGCTGGCGACGTTCTACTTGTTGAAAGCATAGACAGGCTAAGCCGCCTGACACAAAAAGAATGGGCGACACTGAAACAGAGGATTCAGGATAAGGGGCTGGTGATCGTCGCCGTTGACCTGCCAACCTCATGGCAGTTGCTGAACGAAACCGCGTCAGAGCTAACCAGTGGCATCCTGAGAGCCGTTAATGCAATGCTGATCGACATCCTCGCTACAATGGCTCGCGTGGACTACGAGACGCGACTGGAGCGCCAGCGACAGGGCATTGAGCGAGCCAAAGCTGAGGGGCTTTATCGTGGGAGTCAGAAGGATACCGCCGCCCGTGAAACCGTCAGAGAAATGCTGGCGCAGGGTGTGAAACCGGAGCGCATCATGAAAGCTGCCGGGATAAGCCGGGCGACGTTTTACCGCATCAAGCGAGAGTTGGCCGCCAGCGTCTGAATCGTGGCTGCTTCCTGTTGACATGCTCGACGCCGTGTGATTTTATAGCCATCTAGATGTCTAAGTGAGGTGGCGAGCTGGTCGCCGTGGGGGTGATGTTGTTCGATGCCGTGAGGCGATCTGTGCGCCTCTCTGCGAGGGTGTGAGCCGTTGAGTGTGGGTTACGTTGTTCTAAGAGATTTATCAACTCAGAGATCGTTACGCTGCGTCTGGTGCTGTGCCATTGTTATTGGGTGGTGGGGTCGGGCTGACCTACAAGCGAACGAGGTGCTACGACTGGCCGTTACTGGGCTGTGGGTGATGGATTACCTACAGCTTTCGTATTAATTTCAGAGCGTTATGTTATGCACGATGTCGTAATGCTATGATTTATAATGTATTTTCGTATTACTTGCGGCTCTCGATGTGAAGAGGTGGCGGGGCTTTAGCCGTGCCAGACGATGAACATCGAGATCAGATTGTGAATGTGATTCATCGCTGAACAATTCGAGGGATGGGGCAGGGGAAGGGGTTCAACGGTAATTTATTCAAGATGTGGTTAGGTTGACTAAGATTTATACAGACTTATCATTATTAGGTTTGCTTATTCATATCAACTTTATTAAGTGTCACTTATAATTCTTGAATGAATTATCTATGGAGGTTCTTATCTGGTGTCATCTCCTAGATGGCAAGTGCTGCGCCTCAGTGGCTCCGCTTTGCCTTAACGCGGAGACGTTCCGCCGTCTCCACACCTCTCAACGGTGCAGTGCTTACGCCTGCTTGCACTCACCTGTTCGGCTCGTTTATCAGTCGCCGCCTGCTGCTGCGCTTCTCTTTCGCTTTGCGAAATGCGATGCTCGGCGCTCCTCACAACCGTGTTAGCCGCGCTGGCAATCCGGCGGGGATATGTAGTGAGACGGTTTTCACTTGGTGATGATGACTGCCACTTGTCTGATGATCATTCAGCAATGTAATCTGTGAACGGATTGGAATGGACTTATGCCGTAGGGAGTTGACCGTATGGAATACTCAGAAAATAAGTGTCGTGCTAATGATTCAAGTGTTGAACTGAGACGGCTATTAGCTGAGCTGGTAGTGATTCTTGAAATGAAAGAAATGATTGAATCAATACAGGAGAGGAAGAGTTATTTCGGAATTGATAACACTGATTCAGATAATCATTGAAAGCATTAATCAGCTTGTTAACTGTTATACAGCGTATCTCCGTTCGTACCGCTCATTGATTCATCGTATTCGATGACAAGTCATCTCATACTCTTCATCATTCGCCGATTGGCTTAACGTTCGCTACGCTCACTGCCAATCGCTCACTCCGATACAACTTCTTAAAACCATTATACAAATAGCTGTCAAGAAATTTAAAGCTGATAATTCCGATCAATATTAATTTATTGATCTGTAAAATTTATAGGTAATAAAGATAACCGTTTAACCAACTGTATTTATTAATAAATTTAAAAGTGTCTAATAAGAAGGACAGATACCATAAAATGCCTACAAATCCACACTTGAGTAGCCTACATCACCTTGTCTGCTAACTCCTTGCTAATAGTGGATTGTGGCGCACTTGCTTTAGAAGACGGCTACTGTGGGGAGACTAGCCCCGGATAAATGAGAGCTACTAATAAGGGAAAGGCTACCGACCAGTAGAAACTTGTACTAAGGCAGACTGAAACCGCAAGCCCGCCTACTATCCATCCCGCTGCAATGCCCGCCGTGTCTGCATTTAATCTAAATCACGGGATGAAGATCACTACTAAAGAGAGCCAGAACATCAGCGCTATTGCAATAGAGGCATCTACTGTGAGAAGCGGTACACCCGCCGCTGCTTTGCGCGGTGGTGGTTCTTTCACCAACGTCACTCCCGTGCCGCTCTAAACTCACTTTAATTTCTTGGAGAATTTATCATGCCGAATAGATTAAACCGCCTGCTGGCTCAGGCCGCAGACGTTGACCCTCTTAACACTGCTGCCGCTGACGCCCAACAACTTGTACAAGATAAGATTATTGTGTCCCGTAACAAACAATGTCCCATCAAACGTAAACCTGTACAGGCTGCGTTTAATACCGAAACCAAAGAGTTTTACTTTAACACTGACGATTCTGTTATGTCGTTCCGTGAATGGAAAGAAGCGAACGGCATCGGCCGCAAGCATCATGCTCGCCGCTCTGATGTCGGGCTGCGTCAAGTCATCCAACCCGGCGATGTAATCCATTGCCGACGCGCTGAGATTGAGCAATGGCTGAACAAGAAGCCCGCTCGTTATGTTGACCCGCTGCCGCCAGATTTCCCCGGTGTGCGTGTCGATGATGCCGCATTGAAACCGCGCGAGCACGCCATCCCGGAAGCGACCACGGGGCAAAACGCCTTTCTTAAAGCCTGTCGCGAGTTCCTGATTTGCGACGATGCCACCCTGAAAAGAATCAATCGCGGCATGAGCCAACTGGAAGCTATGCGCCATGCTGACTTTACGCGAATGGGGGACAGCCCGGCTTTCCGTCAGTTGTGGTGCGGTGAGCTGAAACCCACGGATGATAATTTCAATACGCTGAATCTGCATTGTGACGTTGGGGGCGCTGGCCTGCCGCCGTCCATCCCGCCGCTGGTTACAGCGCCGTACAGGTTCCGCGAGCTGGAGCAATGCGACCGCCCAGCGTTTGTACCATTACCGCCGCCAGATGGTGGCGACTGGCGACCCGGCCAGCAGGACGTAGCCGCCGCTGTGTTTGCCCGTGACCGCGATATGCTGGCGGTGCTGCCGACCGGGTACGGCAAGACGGCTGCGTTCACCTATGCCCTGCAATTCGAGTCTGACGCGGGTGACGGTCTGACCGTTATTGTTGTGCCGACGAACACCATCAAGCAGCAGGTGTTACAGCAGTTAAGGGAGGCTGGCGTTCACGCGGTGGCTTTTGGCGATAAGCTACCAAAGCGGCGTAATGCGCAGCAACTTGCGGGGCTGGCTGCTGGCGCTTTCCGCGTCGCTGTCGTTTCGCCGGAGCATCTGGTGCCGGGAAGTCAGGTGCTGGCGGCACTAATGGCCGCTGGTGTGGACAGATTTATCATCGACGAAGTTCACACCGTGTACGACTGGGAGTTCCGCGCCGCTTTCCCCGCGATGAAGCACACCCTGCAAAATGCCTTCCCTGATGCGCAGCGTTGCGCGTTTACCGCGACCCTGCGAAGAGGTGATGAGTTTGAGCTGATGAAAGAGCTGGGCTGTCGTGGCGAGTTCCTGACCTTCCGCGCTAGCGCTGCCAGAGAAAACATCCAGCTTGTTCCTGTTCGGCAATGTGAAGCGCAGCGCAGCGCTGCTGTTGGTCTGGTCGATGCCCTCCCGGTGGATGAAAAAACGCTGGTTATGGTGGACAGTATCAAGATGCTTTACGCGTACCTCGACGAGCTGGGAAGCCGCGCCCGGCCTTATCATTCCGACACCCGCCGCCTGAGCCGTGACCAGCGTCACGCAAACGCTGAGTGGTTCGCCACTACGCCCGGCGCGGTTCTGGTGGCGACAAAAGCCTTTGGCCTCGGAGCTGATATCTCTGGCGTGCGTACCGTAATCGTCACTTATGTTCCCGAAGACCTGGCCGATTTAGTGCAAATGGTTGGTCGTGCTGGACGCGACGGACAGCCTGCCCGAGCGTTTCTGCTGTGGTCATCGTTGGCGCTCGATGCCGCACCTGATGAGCTGGCGGTGTTGTACCGCCCTGAAAACTGCAATTGGGGTTACATCTCCCGCTTCCTCTGAGCTGACCAGCTCGCCTGTTTAATTCCCCTTCTGGAGAATCCTTATGCCTGATGAAACCGTGCTGCATCGCGCGGGGCGTTCTGACGCCCTGCTTAATGCGCAGCTCGCCTTCGCCCTGAACGGGTATTCATTTGACGGACTGGCCGAACGTCATCGCAAGACCCTTAATCGTGAAGCCATCCTTCGCGATGTATCTACACCGCTGGAGCGATATTGCCTGCTGAATGATTGCGCACCGTGGGAGTGTCTGGCCGCCGTGCTGAACCGCATGAAAAGGCCGGACGGCTCGCGCCTTTGGAAAGCCGCCCGCTTATCGCGTGAGGTGTTCAATGGCCGGGTGCATCCAGTGCGCAAAACGCCTGATGAAGTTTACGCCGCCATTGCCCGCCGCCTGTTCCTGTCGAAGCCAGTGCATCTGGAAGTGATTCAGCACATCCGGGCGCTTGGCCTGTTGCCACTTAATGGAGATGACTAATGACAAAGACCGAGTTTGAAAATGAAACATGGCGCTTAAAAGGCTTGCTTCTTGAGGCTCTAATCCGTCGCCTTGAGGAAGACAAGGCTGGGGAAGGTCGCATGGCCGCAGCGGAGTTATCCAGTGCAGTCAACTTCCTTAAGGCCAATGCAGTAGAAGCGCCGGACGCATCGTTTAATCGTGTATTTGAGGATGACGAGCAATGACACCCACAGAGTTTAGAGCATGGTTTGCCACCCTGCCGCCGAATTATCAGAGCGCCGCACGCACCATGTACGACAACGCCCGCAAGTCGGGCACACATACCGCGTCAAGCCTTGCGCTGATTCACACGTTGGTTACTGACCAGATCAAATTTGATTCGGAGTTTAATTTATGACTTTGAGTATTACCGATATTCAGCGCATTAACGCGCTGGCTCATAAGCACCTAAAGAACAATGAAGAGATTGCAGCGGAGACCGGTCATACCCTGACCGATATTGATGCTGTAATCCGTGGCGTCTATGTCGATGACTTGGCCGAACATTGGAAAGACGATGCTGATATTACTCTGGCGGAGTACAACGCCATCCGCAGCCGCTATAAGCCCGGCAAGCTGCACCGCGATACAGAGTTTATGATTGCCCGCGATATGCTGATTCGCCCTGAGACTGTGCTGGCTATCGCCCATTCCCGTTTTAGCAACGTCCACACGCACCCAGTGCCGAAAGCCGTGAAAGCAAAGCCGGAGAAAGGGAAAGTTGTGCGTAAGTTGGTGCCTGCTGATTTGGATGAAATCCATAAGTTAGAGCGTTTCGGTTGGCCTGTTGCTGACATCGCCGGAAAGCTGGGTATCCCGTCTGAGGTCGTCGCTTTCGTTAACCGCAGCTTAAAGAGTCGCTGGTCATATGGCGACATTCTGGAGAATGTTAACGCGAAGTGGGGATCAGAGTGATGAAAGAGAGCGACATCATTCACCCTGCAATTGACCCGACTCAATACGTCAATCTTGACGAGATGCGGGAAGGCTACGCTCCTGTTAAGCCGCAGGGGTGGGACGTTTTAACAAAGAACCTTCGCAGTGAGTTGGCACCAGTTCGATCAGAGGCCGCGAGCGGGCGCAGGCAGCGACCCCGTGGCTCCGTTGGTGAGCGCCGCTGGCTCCGTAAACGCGGATTAATTTAATGAGGAATTTACCATGAGCACCATCATTTTAATGGAGCCACGCCGCGCGGCGGATTGCGGGCAACAACTGAAATTCATCGCCGAGGCTTTGAATCTTCGTCAAATCGATTTGGCTCATGTGTACCAGATCGACAGACAAGATCTCGGCAAGGCATACCACGGACAGAAGATGATTCCTGCCCGATGCGTACATGCGCACATGCTTTTACTTGAACTGGCGCACCGCCGAGTTACATCACAAGAGGTTGCATAATTATGGCTGACAATCAAAACCCTTATCTCGCTGCTGGCGCTGATGCTGCACCGCAGCAATCGCCGTACATGGCTGCACCTGTTGGCGCTGACAATGGCGCATCCCGCTTTAGCCCTGCGCCTGCTGATGCTGATTTCCTCCGTACCCAGCCAGTTAACGGCAATGGTGGCGGCCAGTGGAATAATGGCAATATCGCGAATCAGCAAGACCAGAACGCTGACAGCGCCGGGGCGCAGGTGGGCGATACTATCCCTCTGATGGACGGAACTGCTGTCGAGTATACCGCTGAGCTGCAAGGATTGATGGGGCAGTTTCACCAGTCCATTGAAAGCCAGCTCGGACAGGGAACAGTTGACGCGATGTTACAGTACGCTGGCACGCTCGACAGTGGGACGCAATCAACCCTTGAACGAATGGTTATGTCTGGCGACCCTGCGCAGATGCAGCGGGCGGTTCAGTACCTGCAAGAGAGGATGTCCGCAGGCACTGCGACTGGTTATGTCCCATCACAGGGGAACCCATACGGCCAGTCTACCGCGCAACCTGTCGGAATGTCTCATGCTGAGTTTATAGCAGCGTATGACCAGCTTTCGCAGTGGGCGCAGCAATCAGGGTATGGCCCCGGCCATCGCCTGTACGATGAACAATACCGCGCTCTGGTTGCGCAGCGCTCCGCTGGCAAACGTGCTGGCCGCTAACGCCCAACGGTGGAATGCGCTCTGCAAGACCGAGAGCGCACCGACCCGGTACTACCACACCAATCTATGCGCATGAGTCCCCGCAAGCCGCATTCTGCGCGGCATCTGAAAGCCTGTTTTTAATTAACCGAGGTTCGTAATGAGTACCTGTAATTTCCATGCTGTGGAGCGTGTCGCTGACGTGCGCCCGGATTTCGCCTTGCCGTTGGGTAGATGCGACCACATTTACCCTGAGCGTGTGCAGCACGTTTTCAATCCAGACGAAGCGGTTTATATCGTTGCCCGGTCTGCCACATCCGGCACCCGCACATCTGGCGTTAGCCGTGGGCTTTCCCCTGTACTACCGCCGAAGTTGGCCGAAAGGCTGCGCGAACGTGAACGGCACGAGAAGAACCGAGCCAGACCCCGCAAGGTGATCACTGAGGCGATACGCGCTGACATTATCGATCGCTCTGCAAAAGGTCAGAAAAATCGTTACATTGCAAGCAAGGTTGGTGTGTCTGAAACCTCTGTGCGGAAGGTGTTGAACATGGCGCGTATGAGTGCGCACTAATGCAAGGTAATACTTTCGCCTTACTTCACGCGCACTAACCCCTGAGAACCGCGCCAGCTCTGGCCTCAAAACGCCCATTCCGGGGCACCTCATCCCTTTAATCGATACCGTTCTGAATCCTGCCTCGGCGGGAGGATTACGCACGTCTGTGCCATGACGATGGCGCGGGCTTCATCAACATATGTAGGAGTTTTGTTATGGCTGATACTTCGTACAGTCCCGATCTGTTTCGCCCACATTATGGCGGGGTGGAATCCGACAATGATATTCACATCGAGGCTTATGACCGGGATGTCCAGACCCGTTTAGAGTCCAAATCCGTATTTCTGGCCGAGAGGCTGTCTACATACAGGCCGCTGAAAGCCAGCAACCAATACCGCATTGATCGCCTGAGTGGTGATCTGGAGGTGAAGGGCAGAACCGCAGGGCAATCGCTGGAGCCTTCCGCCGTTAAGTCGGACAAACTGATTATCTCTGTGGATACGCTGAGCTATATCCGCATCCCGATTGACTATCAGGATGACTGGACAGCTCCCACCTTTCGCGCAGAGCTGAGCCGCAATATGGGGACAGCTCACGCTAAATTCTACGATGAAGCGCACACCATCCAGCTAATCAAAGCGACTGACTTTGTACCGCCGCCGACACTGCAACCAACGTTTAACCCACTAACGGATAACGTGGTCTCGCTCGACCTGACAACGGGGAGCGAAGAGGATGTGGCTAACGAGCTGGTTCACGCTATCAAAGCTGCTGTTAATCGGTTCCTGACTGAGAAAGATATTCCGGTGGCTGAACTGGTACTGCTTATCGACCCGGCTTGGTTCAGCATCCTGATGGAACATAAGAAGCTGATGAACGTCCGTTACAGCCGGGATAGTGGCAACGATTACGCATGGCGTCGTGTTGGCTATGTCGCTGGGGTGCGAGTTATTGAGCTGAACAGTTACCCGCAGGAAGCCATTACCGGGCATGAACTGGGCGCTGATTATGACGTTACCGCAGAGGAAGCGCTGACGAGGGCTACGCTGTTCAAACCTTCCTCTGTGCTGCTGACGGTCGAAGCGCAGAGCGTCATCAATCGCCAGTGGGATGATGAGCGCGAAATGACGATGGTGATGGACTCATATCGCCTATTCAATGTTGGGCTGCGTCGCCCTGACTGCGTTGTTAATTTCCGCGCGGCTGAATAACAAAAGGGGCTGAGTCATGGTTAATGATCCTTACGCCCCGGAGCTGCTGCGCTCTTTGTTTCGGTACGATTCGGAGACTGGCCGCCTGTTCCATGCAGTGGACAGGGTAGGCGCTAATAAGCGTGTTTACGCTAGAGCCGGGGAATTGGCCGACACCGCAACGGACAGCGCCGGGTATCGGCGCGTGTCTGTCCGCATTGGTGGAAAGTCATACATGCTTTACGCGCACCGTGTCGCCCTCATCATTGCTGATGGTGGTATTCCTGCCGGGATGCAAACTGATCATATCAACGGCATACGTGATGACAATCGTCGGATTAACCTTCGCACTGTTACACCGCAGGAGAATCAGCACAACTACCGCAAAGCGAAGGGATACAGCCGTCATTCCTGCTCTGGTCGGTGGGAGGCTTACATTCGCGTTGGTGGCGTTCGACATCACCTCGGTTTGTTCACGACCGAAGCGGCTGCGCGTGCTGCGTACCTGAAAGCGAAGCGACTCTATCACCCATCAACGCCAGCCGACTTGTTAAGGGCTGCTTAAATTTTATAGGTGATAATTAATGGCTGATGAAAAACGAATCAGGCAGATTAGACCACTGGCAGATGATGACCCACGCCGCCAGCGGTACGCCGAACTTTTGGCGCAAGCTGGCCGGATGACCATCCCCCGGTTGCATCCGGGCGACGCTAACAGCGTAATGAGCCAACTTGCGACGATGCTTGGCGCACCTGTCCCGTTTATTGGGACTATGCGGGAGCACGCCGCTGCATGGCGTTCCTGTCTGCTGGAGCAAGGGCTTGGCGATCTTCTGGATGGATTGAGTAAACAGGTGCTGACAATCTTCTTTCTACTCTGCTGGAGAGACAGCGCTTTGCGATTGGCTGGGAAACAACGGGAACAAATCGCAGCGGCAAGTGAAGGTCTGACCCTAGAGCGCTACCGGGCAATGCGCCCGGATAACAGCGAGGATAAAGAAGATGACATTGACGATTAAATTACGGTGGCGGTACATCGAGCCGCCGCCTACGGCTGGCGCACTCGCTGACCTTAAACAGTGGGTAATGGATGCCGGAGAGCCTGAGCTTGAAGCTGAATTTCGTAAGCTGCTGGGACTGATGCGCCGCAATGGTATCAGTGACGAACGTGTTAACGCGATGGCCGATGAACTTTATGCTTTGGTACGCCAACACCAGTGCGAAGAATACGAAGCCTGCAAGCGGGCTGCGTCTGACAATGGAGGATTTGACGAATGGCTACTACCGAACAGAAGTTGAGAAAAGCTATGCGGGGCTATCTGGAATATCTCGGCAATATGCCGCTGGCGGAACGGATTACAAACGCTGCTGCATTCGAAGATGTTTATCGCTTTCTGTTGGATGGTTCCGGGCGGCTGGAGCTGCGTCGCGCTGACGTGGCCGCTGTTCGCGTCTTCCTGTGGAATTATCAATACCAGCGCTGCGCGATGACTGGGAAGAAAGTCGCACTCAATCACACGACGCTTGACCACGACCACCACACCGGGAAAGTGCGGGCTGTAATTCATCGTGCCGCCAATAGCGCGGAGGGTGGCTATCGCACCGGGAACATGGCTAGGATGCCGAAAGCGACGGCGGACGCACTGGTTAGAACGTACCGCCGCCAGTATCATGGATTGGCTGTGCTGTATCCTTCTTAAGACGCTTATGCAATTTCTGGATAGCGGACTAACTCAACATAATTTGATAGCTCTTGCATTCCCGCCCCTTGGCTATATGTCTTGAATGCCTCCGTTTTGGCCTTTTTCTCAGTGTGCCCCGTAATAGCGCCAATGCGCTGCTCTGGTACACCAGCCCGATCTAAGCAGGTAATGAAATGACCACGCAGGGAGTG
>NZ_JAMJFW010000007.1:0-127915 GCF_023544405.1 Enterobacter cloacae complex sp. OE43NF | reverse complement strand
CCACCACGGAAGGCACTCAGGTTACGCTGAGCCATTCCTCTATCGTTGAGCTTAAGGTAGAGCGAGCCAATGTCGCTGACTTCGCCCGCAACGGTAACGATCTGGTGATCACGCTACACTCCGGCGAGGTGATTACCGTTAAAAATTTCTTCGTCACCGATGCGCAAGGGGCGAGCCAGCTGGTTCTGCAGGACAGTGAGGGAGCGCTGTGGTGGATTCAGGACCCCGCCGGGGCGGCCACCTATGAATCTATTGCCTCCACTGACGTCCTGCTTGCCGCATCCGGAAGTGATGCAGGCGGCGCGGCCATCTGGCCCTGGGTACTGGGTGGCATTGTCGCCGCGGGTGGCATCGCGGCGGCGGCAAGCACCGGCGGTGGCGGCGGTGGGGATGACGATGATGACAACGGCAGCAACCCCGGCACGCCGACAAACCCTTCCGATCCGGATACCACTCCGCCGAATGCGCCGTCCGGCCTGCAGTTCTCGCCGGATGGTAAAACCGTCTCCGGTACCGCCGAACCGGGCAGTACCATCACGCTGAAAGACGCCGACGGCAACGTCATCGGCACCGGTAAAACCGGCAGCGACGGTAAATTCACCATCGACCTGGGGACGCCGCTGACTAACGGCGAACAAATTACCGCCACCGCGACGGATTCCTCCGGGAATACCAGCCCGGGCACGACCATAACCGCCCCGGACACCACCGCGCCGGATGCCCCGGACATCCTGCTGGTAAATGACGATGCCGGCGACAAAGCGGGACCGCTGGAAAACGGCCAGCGCACCGATGATGCCCGCCCGACCTTCAGCGGTATCGGCGAGCCAGGCAGCACCATCACTCTCTACGATAACGGCAAGCAGATTGGCACCACCACGGTGGATGCTAAAGGTAGCTGGAGCTTTACCCCCACCACCGATCTCGCCAACGGCAGCCACACCATTACCACAACCGCGACCGATGCGGCAGGCAATACCAGCCCGGCATCCGCTGCCGTCAGTTTTGTTGTCGATACGGTTGCGCCCGGCGCGCCCACCATTAGCAGCGCAACGGACGATATTGATCCCGGCAAAGGAACGGTAAGCAGCGGAGGCAGCACTAACGATCCGCGTCCTCAACTCTCGGGCACCGCCGAACCAGGCTCCACCGTAACCATCTATGACGGCTCTGTCGCTATTGGCACGGCGGTCACCGGCAGCAACGGCACGTGGACCTTCACGCCATCGGTCAATCTGGGTGAAAGCACCCACCAGTTCACCGTTCGGGCAACCGATGCCGCTGGCAACACCGGACCCGCCTCTCCGGTATTCACCCTCACCGTGGATCTCACCCCTCCGGCAACGCCCACGGCGATTGTACTGAGCGATGAGACCGGGGCCATTAAAGGCGCAATTACCGCAGGCCAGTTCACCGACTCCTCTGAACCACTGCTGGCGGGACGGGGAGAGCCTGGCGGCACAATCCAGGTCTATGACAATGGTGTGCTGATTGGGCAAACCACCGTGCTGCCAAACGGCACCTGGAGTCTCAGGCCAGACAACCCACTCGCGGAAGGCCCGCACTCGATCACCATTAAACAAACCGATGCGGCGGGCAACCAGAGCGCAGAATCGCAGCCAGTAAACTTTACCGTCGATACCACGCCACCGGCGCTGCCCGTTATTGCCATTAACCCGGTGGGAACCCAGGTTACCGGCACCGCCGAGCCAGGCAGCAAAATCGTCATCACCAACAGCAACGGCGACGTGATTGGCCGCGCCACCACTGACGGCAACGGTAACTTTGTTGCGACCCTTTCGCCTGCACAAACAAACGGCGAGCAGCTTTCGGTGGTAGCCACTGACGCGGCGGGCAACCAGAGTCCGGCGGCGTCCCTCACCGCACCGGACACAACACCCGATATCCTCTCTGTGGTGGATGATCAACCCGGCGTCACAGGCCCCATCAGCCAGAATGGGATCACCAATGACCGCACCCCTACCCTGAACGGCACGGCGGAGCCAGGCTCGACCATCACCATCCATAGCGGCGGCGACGTCCTCGGCACGGTCGTTGTTCCATCATCTGGCCAGTGGACCTTTACGCCATCCACCCCGCTGGCCGAAGGTGCCCATGTACTGACGGCGACATCAAGCAACGGTAACGTTTCAAACGCCTGGACCATTACTATTGACGGAACGGCGCCTGATGCGCCCGCCATCACCCAGCTTGTCGATAATGTCCCTGGAGGCACCGGCCCGGTGGGTGCCAACGACACCACCAATGACGCAACGCCGACGCTCAACGGTACCGGTGAACCCGGCTCAACGATCACCATCCGTCTGGATGGCGTCGATATTGGCACCGCGGTGGTCGGTAGCAGCGGCGCGTGGACCTTTACGCCCACCACGCCGGTTGGCGACGGCACGCATACCCTGACCGCGATCGCCACCGACGTCGCCGGTAACACCAGCCCGGTATCCGGTGGATTTACCTTTACCGTTGATACCACCCCACCGCCGGTCGCGACGCTGGCAACCGTCACCGACGACGCCGGAGACGTTAAAGGCCCGCTCAGCAGCGGCGATACCACGGATGACACCCAGCCGTTACTTCAGGGGAGCGCCCCGGATGGCACGGTCATCACCGTGTATGACGGCACCACGCTGCTCGGTACCGCAACGCTCGACGGCAGCGGCGGCTGGAGCTTTACCCCTACCACGCCGCTCACCGACGGCCCGCATTCGCTGACGATCCATGCCACAGATGCCGCCGGGAATACCTCGATTTCGGATCCGTTCGAGCTGGTGATTGATACCGTCGCACCGGCCACACCGGACACGCCAGCCATCACCGTAAACCCGGATGGCTCAGCACCCACGTCGCTGAACCCGGGGGAAACCACCCGTGATACCACGCCGACGCTGAGCGGTACCGGTAATCCGGGCGATACGGTGACGATTTACAACGGCACCGACAAAATCGGTGACGCCGTGGTGGACGGCGACGGCAACTGGAGCTGGACGCCATCCACCGACCTGCCCAACGGCACCTATGACATTACCCTGACCGTCACCAACAAGGACGGCGCGGGCAACGAAAGCGCCCCGTCCCAGCCGGTGACTATCACCATCGACACCGACGCGCCTGCCGCGCCAGCGGTCCCGGTCATTACCGACAGCGTCAGCCAGATAACCGGCCCGGTTGCCGATGGCGAAACCACCAACGATCCGCGTCCGGTACTGAGTGGCACCGGCACGCCAAATGATGTGATTACCATTTACGACAGCGTTGATGGCGGCACGCCAGCCGCCGTGGGTACCGTCACGGTAGACGGCAACGGCAACTGGAGCTGGCGTCCTGAAAGCGCCATTGACGAGGGCAGCCACGAATTTACCGCTACCGCCACCGACGAGGCGGGTAACGTCTCTGCCCCTTCTACGGGGATCACCATCACCGTCGATACCCTCGCACCGGATACCCCGGTGATTGGCGCCATCGCCGGTGAGCCGAATGGCGGTGTTACTACTGATACCACACCAACCGTCGGTGGAACCGGTGTGACGGGTGAAACGGTAATCGTCTACAACAATGGCGTCGAGCTTGGACGCGTGGTTGTGGCTAACGGCGAATGGTCATTTACCCTGCCCACGCAGACGGATGGCCCGCTGAACATCACCGTTGCGGCAGTCGACGCTGCGGGTAACGTCAGCGCACTCAGCCCGGTCTTTACCGTCACCGTCGATACCACTGCACCTGAGATCCCGCTGATCAACAGCGTTGAAGACAGCCAGCTCACCAACGGGACGCTCTATACCCGCGACGGTACGCCAACCCTCAACGGTACCGGCGAGCCGGGCTCCACCGTGATTGTTAGCGTGGACGGTACGCCATCCACAGTCCAGGTCACCGTCCAGCCGGACGGTACCTGGAGCTGGACCGCCGACACCACACTGGCGGAAGGCCCACACAGCTTCACCGTCTCGTCGGTCGACCCGGCAGGTAACGCTTCCGGAGACTCTGCACCGCTTGCCGTCACGGTGGATACCGTGCTTCCGGCAGCGCCGGACAATATCAGCGTGGCCGCACAGGGGACGCCGCTATCGTTACAGACGCCAGCGGTAACGTGATCGGTACCGGGGTGGTCTCCGGCGGCAACTTCTCCGTGGCGCTCAGCCCGGCCCAGCAGGACGGCGCAGCGCTGACCATCACCGCCACGGATGCCGCAGGTAATCTCAGCCCTGAAGCCTCCTATACCGTCACTGGTACGCTGCCGAATCTCCCGGACGTGCCCGTCATTACGGTCATCAACGACGATACGGCCCCGGTTACGGGCGATGTGAAAGACAAAACCACCAACGACACCACGCCGACCCTTGTCGGGACAGCAGAGCCAGGCAGCATAATCACTGTCTATCAGGATGGCGTGCAGGTTCTGCTGCCAACCGTAACCGCCGATGCAAACGGCAACTGGAGCTATACGCCAGCTCAGCCGCTGGGTGAAGGAGCGCACACCTTTGAGGTCACCGCCACGCTGAATGGCGAAACCAGCGGACGTTCGCCGGTGGCGACCGTCACTGTTGATCTCACCGCCCCTGACGCGCCTGCCATTGGCGCAGTTATTGATGATGTCAGCCCGGGCACCGGTCCACTCACGGACGGGCAGACCACCAATGACAACCGCCCAACCCTGACCGGTAGCGGCACGGCTGGCGATACCATATCCATTTACAGCAACGGCACCCTGCTGGGCACCACCGTGGTCGGCCAGACGGGTAACTGGAGCTTCACGCCATCCGCGCTGGCGGAGGGCAATAACGTCCTGACCATCCGTGAGACCGATCCGGCGGGCAACCAGAGTGCGCCATCGGCAGGCTTCACCATCGTGGTTGACACCAGCTCCACCACCCCGGTGATTGTTAACGTCACTGATGATGTCGGTAACACCGCCACGACCGTGGTCAGCGGCAATACCACCAACGACGCAACGCCTACCCTCTCCGGTACGGCGGAAGCGAACAGCGTGGTGACGATCTTTGATGGCAATACGCAGATTGGCATCGTCACGGCGGACGGTACCGGCGCGTGGAGCTTTACGCCTGAGACCGCCCTCATCGAAGGGTCACACAGCTTCACCGTCAAGGCCACCGATCCGCAGGGTAACGTTAGCCTGTCGTCAAACGCCTGGAGCGTGGTGGTTGACCTGACGGCGCCAACGGTCCCCGTGCTGGAAACCGTCAGCGACAACGTGGCGGGCGGGATTGTCGGTAATCTCACCACCGGCCAGGTCACCAATGACACCACGCCAACGCTCAGCGGGACAGGCGCTGTCGGCAGTACCATCCACATCCTGAACAATGGCGTGGAGATCGGTACCGCACCGGTAGACAGCAACGGCAACTGGAGCTTTACCCCTGATCCGGCGCTGGGAGATGGCAGCTATAACATTCGCATCAACGCCAGCGATGCCGCCGGTAACGTCTCAGCCAACTCGCCGGTCTTCGTCTTCACGGTTGATACCGCAGGTCCTTCCGCGCCGGTGGTCACCAGCGTGATTGACGATGTCGGTCCGGTCACCGGGACGCTCACCAGCGGCAACAGCACCAACGACACAAAACCCACCTTCAACGGCACGGGCGAAGTCGGTTCCACGGTGCACATTATTGTTGATGGCAGCGAGATTGGCACCGCGGTCGTCAATGCTCAGGGGAACTGGACCTTCACCCCGGGTACCGCGCTCACCGAAGGGCCACATGCCATCACCTTCAACGCCACAGATGCGGCAGGCAATACCGGCAGCACGTCGGCACCGATTAACCTGACGGTGGATACCTCCGCACCGACAGCGCCGTCCATTTTGACCGCGAGCGATAACGTGGGCAGCGTTCAGACACCGCTCTCCTCCGGGCAGAGCACGGACGACACCACCCCAACCCTTAGCGGCACAGCCGCGGCCAACGCGACCATCACTGTCTATCAGGACGGGCAGCAGGTCGGCACCGCCCAGGCTGACGGCAGCGGCGCGTGGAGCTTTACCCCGTCCACAGCGCTGGCGAATGGTAGCCACACCTGGTCCGTCACGGCCACCGATGCGGCGGGCAACGTCAGCCCCGCATCGCCTGACTTTACGCTGGTGGTGGATACCACTGCGCCTAACGCGCCGGTTATCAGCCAGGCGGTTGATGACGTGGGCACGATCACCGGCCCTGTCAGCTCCGGACAAAGCACCGACGACACCATTCCGCGTCTCGTCGGTACCAGCGAGCCGTTTGCCACGGTGAACATTTATGAAGGTACGACGCTGGTGGGCACCGGTACCGCGGATGCCAGCGGAAACTGGAGCATTCTGCTGACCACCACGCTGGCAACCGGTCCACATAGCTTTACGGCTCAGGCGACGGATGCGGCAGGTAACACCAGCGCGCCGTCAGCAACCTTCAACCTGACCATCGACACCACGCCGCCTGCGCAGCCGGTGCTTAGCAGCATTGTGGATGACGTCGGGAATGCCGCCACGCCTGTCGCCAATGGCGGATTGACCAACGACGCGCAGCCAACCCTCACCGGTACGGCGGAAGCGGGCGCGACGGTGAAAATCTTCGATAACGGCGTGCAGATTGGCAGCGTTGTCGCCACCGGCGGTAACTGGAGCTTTACGCCATCCCCGGCGCTCAGCGATGGTCAGCACAGCCTGACGTTTACCGCCACCGATGCGGCGGGCAACGCCAGCGCACCCACCAGCGGGTATGTGATCAACGTGGATGCCACCGCGCCAGCCGCGCCGGTCATCAGCGCGATTGTAGACGACGTTGGCAGCGTTACCGGGCCGGTGACGGGTAATAACCCGACCAACGACACCCGACCAGCGTTGAGCGGTACCGCCGAAGCCAATGCGACGGTGCGTATCTACGACGGTAGCACGCTGGTTGGCACGGTCACCGCCGATGCCAACGGCAACTGGACGCTGGCGCAAACCACCACCACGCTGACGGAAGGTTCGCACAGCTTCACCGCCACCGCCACCGATGCCGCGGGCAATACCAGCGCGCCATCAACCGTGACCACAATCCTGGTTGACCTGACGGCACCGGGCGCACCGACCAGCCTGCAGGTGATCGCTAACGGAACCCAGGTCACCGGTACCGCGGAAGCGGGCAGCACCGTCACCATCACCAGCGGTAACGGTACGGTGCTCGGTACCGCGACGGCAGACGGTAACGGCAACTTTAGCGCTACCCTCACCACGGCGCAGACCAACGGTGAAGCCCTGCTGGTCTACGCGACCGATAAGGCCGGTAACGCTGGCGTAAGCGCCTCGGTGGTTGCGCCATCAACCAACATTCCAAACGCACCGGTTATCGCCAACATTGACGATAACGTCGGTAGCGTTACCGGAGGGCTGACCAACGGTAAAACCACCGATGACACCACGCCAACCCTGAGCGGCACCGCACAGCCGAACGCCACCGTCACGCTGTATAACAACGGCGTGTCGATGGGTACGGTAGTGGCGGATGCCAGCGGTAACTGGAGTTTTACGACCCCGGCATTAAGCGAGGGATCACACGCCTTTACCGCCACGGCAACCAACTCAGCCGGCACCAGCCCGATCTCGCTCTCGACAACCGTTATCGTCGACGTGACGGCGCCAAACGCGCCTGCCGGGACCTTTAACGCTGACGGCAGCGTATTGACCGGTACGGCGGAAGCGGGCAGCACCGTCACCATCCGCCTCGCGGACGGCTCAACGGTGACCACCACCGCAGACAGCAATGGCGCCTACAGCTACACCTTCCTCAACAAGCAGACCGAAGGCCAGACGCTGCAGATCACGGCCACCGATGCGGCGGGTAACACCTCGCAGCCGGGCTCGGTCCTTGCGCCGGTGGTGCCGCTCTCTGCCAGCAATAACGTTGAAGAGCTGGATCTCAGTACCACCGCCACCGTCACCAACAGCCAGTACAGCGACTATGGCTTCCTGCTGGTGGGCGCCGTAGGCAACGTGCTGACCCTGCTGGGCAACGATACAGCCCAGGTTGAGTTCAACGTGGGCAGCGGCGGCAGTGCGGATATTGTGGTCAATGCCAACGCCACGGGGGCGGTGCTTTCGCTGCTCAACACCCTGGAGCTGGTGGTGCAGCGTTTCGATACCGTCAACAACACCTGGACCACCGTCGTGGATACCGGACAACCGCAGTTCGCCGACCTGCTGACCCTTGGGGCCACCGGCGTGTCGCTGAACCTGACCGGGCTCGCTGATGGCCAGTATCGCGTGCTGAGCTACAACACCAACCTGCTGGCAACCGGCTCGTACACCAGCCTGGATGTGGCGGTGAAAGAGACCAGCGCCGGGACCGTAACGGGCGACACCAGCCTGGACGGTAACGTGATCCTGGATACCGATCCTACCGCAGGCAGCGATAACGCTCCGGCAGGTACGACCGTCTCCGCCGTGACCAACGCGCTGGGGGTCACCACCAGCGTTAACGCCGACGGCACGGTGATTCAGGGGCAGTACGGTACGCTGACCATTAACCGCGACGGCAGCTACACCTACAACCTCACCGATACCAGTGCCGCGGTGATTGGCCGCACGGAGAGCTTCACCTACACCATTACCCATAACGGTGTCAGCGCGTCGGCGAACCTTGTGCTGTCGCTCGGTTCGGGCAGCGTGGCGAATGGCATTGTCGCCGTAGACGACGCGGCTTCCCTGACCTTCGACACCACCGTCCAGGCCATCGATAACGGCACATCGTCGCAAAGCGGCTTTACCCTGGTGGGGATCAATCTCGGCAACACGCTGGGGCTGAACCTGCTGGACGATATGACCAACCCGATCATCTACACCGTGGAGGAAGGTACAACCCGCACCATGACGATTCAGGCCTCCGTGGGGGGCGTAGCCCTGGCATCGGTGTTCGACCTGTACGTCTATAAGTTCAACAACGCGACCCAGACCTTCGAGCAGATGCGCGTTGAGCCGGGCTGGCTGCGTGCGCCGCTGCTGGGCGGCACCTCCTCGCAGCTGACGCTGAACCTGCCTGCCGGGGAGTATCTGTTCCTGCTCAATACGGCGGCAGGGATCACCGCGCTGACGGCCTACACCCTGAGCGTGCTGCAGGATCATGTCTACAGCGTCTCCAGCATCGGGGAGAGCACCACGGGGGATGTGCTGGCGAACGATCCGGTGCCGGATGGCACGGTGGTGACGGAAGTGAACGGTGTGGCGGTTAACAGCAGTGGAACAACCGACATTCAGGGAGAATACGGCACGCTGACCATTGATTCGTCCGGCCAGTACACCTACACCCTGAATAGCGGCGTGGGTGCGGACCATATCAGCACGCCAGACACCTTCGTCTATACCATTACGGCACCAAACGGCGCGAAAGATACGGGCTCGCTCAACATTACCCCAACCGCGCGGGCAATGGATGCGGTGAACGATGTCAGCACCGAGATGAGTGTCACGTCGGTACACCATACCTCGGCTTACTCTGACACCACCGTCGGCAGCGCCAGCTGGACCACCTCGTTGCTAGGTACCACCACGGGCAGCGGAAGCGGGACCTTTGTGGTGGATCCGAACACCGCCCTGCATAGCGCGTCGCTGCACTTTGACGTCGCGTCGCTGCTGGCGCTGGGCGGGCTGACGGTGAACTGGACGATCAGTGATGCCAACGGTGTTATCCGCACCGGCTCCTTCAGCGGCGGCTCGCTGCTGGGCGGCAGTATCGACGTGCCCCTGACCGGGCTGGATCTGAACGCCGGGACCTATACGCTGAGCTATACCGGCAGCGTACCGGGGCTGAGCGTGGGCAATATCACCATCACCCCGAGCGTGAACGGTACCACCTACTCGCTGACCCAGTTCGACTCCACCAGCGGCCACACCGTTGACGGCAATATCTTCGACGGTACGGATTCCGCCGGGGCGATGGATCAGCTGCAGTCGGTCGATACCCGCGTGACCATTACCGGCTTCGACGGCACCACCACCACGCTGGATCCTTACACCGGCAGCACGCTGGTCAACGTCACGGGTCATTACGGCACGCTGTCGATTGGCGCAGACGGCCACTACACCTACACCCTCAACAGCGGGGTGTCGCTCTCAACCATCACGTCGAAGGAGGTCTTCAACTACACCCTCACCGATGCCAACGGCAATACGGACACTGCCACGCTGACCATCAATATGGCGCCGCAGTTCGTCAGTTCTGAGCATAACGATGTCATTACCGGCACCGCGTACGGCGATACGCTGATTTATCAGGTGCTGAACAGCACCGCAGGCAACGCCACCGCGGGTAACGTCAGCAGTACCGCCGGCGATCACTGGACCAACTTCTCGCTGGCCCAGGGAGACAAAATTGACATCGGCGATCTGCTGGTGGGCTGGAACGGCAGTGCGTCAACGCTCGGTAATTACCTGCATGTGACGAACAGCAATGGCAGTACCGTGATCGCCATCGACCGTGACGGTACAGGAAGCACCTATACCAATACCACGCTCGTGACGCTTGATAACGTCCAGACCACCTACGACGAGTTAGTTAACCAGCAACACATCGTGACCTGATAGCACCTGTAGTACCTGACCCGGGCGCACTGCGCCCGGGCATAAACAATAAAGCTGTACTTATTTTTTATTAGGGACATGACATGGGAAAGATGATGCCTTACTGGTGGCTCTCGTGCTGCCTGATATCTGTGCCCGCACTCTCCGCTAATCCGGCGGCGATGATTAATACCGGACAACTTCGCGAAACGCAGGAACTCCCCTCCCTGAATGGCCGCGTGGCGCCTGTGGCGGGCAACGCCGCCCCCGGCACGCTGCAGCTTGGCGACGCCGTCAACCGCGCCGTCACCTGGCACCCGGCCATCAGTGAAGCGGTAGGAAAACTTTACCAACAGAGTGAAGAGGTGGACGTCGCCAAATCGAAATACTACCCGCAAATTAACGCCGGTATGGACAATGGCTATACCCATGACGGCGACGATAATGGCTTTACGCCATCGCTGGTGCTCTCTCTTTCCCAGATGCTGTACGACTTTGGCAAGGTGGCAAGCCAGGTGCGTGCCGAAAACGCCGGGGTTGCCCAGCAGCAGGCCAACGTGCTGGTGAGCATCGACACCATCGCCCACGATACCGCCATCGCCATGGTGGAAGTGCAAACCTGGCAGCAGATGGTCGATACCGCCAAAGAACAGCTCGACGCCCTCTCCTCCATTGGCAAGCTGACCCGCCAGCGTAACGACGAAGGAGCCACCTCGCTCTCTGACGTGGTGCAGACCGATGCCCGTATCGAAGGGGCCCGCGCCCAGCTCATGCAGTACCAGGCCAGCCTCGACAGCGCCCGCGCCACGCTGATGAGTTTTCTCGGCTGGAACACCCTCAACGAGGTGGGCAACGATTTTCCGCAAAAGCTGGCCCGCAGCTGTGATATCGCCGAACCGGACGATCGTCTGGTGCCAGCGGTGTTAGCGGCCTGGGCGCAGGCGAACGTCGCGCAGGCCAACCTTGACTACGCCAACGCCCAGATGACCCCGACCGTCTCGCTGGAGCCGGAAGTGCGTCACTACCTCAACGACCGCTATGCGGGTAACGAAACGCGGGATCGCACGCAATACTCCGCGTGGGTGAAAGTGCAAATGCCGCTCTATCAGGGCGGCGGCCTCACCGCCCGGCGTAACGCTGCCGGACACGCGGTGGAAGCGGCGCAATCCACCATTCAGCGCACCCGCCTTGAGGTTCGCCAGAAGCTGCTTGAGGCGCGCAGTCAGGTAATGAGCCTGCTCAGCACCCTGCAGATCCAGGGTCGTCAGGAGGCGCTCAGCGCCCGCACCCGCGAGCTGTATCAGCAGCAGTATCTTGACCTTGGCTCACGCCCGCTGCTCGATGTGCTCAACGCCGAGCAGGAGGTCTACCAGGCGCGTTTCACCCAGCAACAGACCCTTGGCCAGCTGCATCAGCTGCAGCTCAACTGCCTTTACAACACCGGGCAGCTGCGCCATGCGTTCGATCTTGATAACCGCACCATCCAGACCGTGGAGATCCAGCCATGAAAGAGCGTGATATACCGCAAGCTGAGCCCATGACGGATGATGCCCTGGCCCAGTGGGCGCAGGCCTTTGGCTTTATTGCCACGCGCTACCGCGTCGCCTGCTCTCCCGGCGCGCTGCTGGCAGGCGCACCGTGGCTGAAAGGCAAACCGATGGTGCCCGCCCTCACCCAGCTCGCCCGCGAGGCGGGGCTGTCGTTTCAGCTGCTTACCGCCAGCCAGCAGTCGATCAACAGCTGGCGTCTGCCGGTGGTGGTGGCGCTAAACGACGGCAGGGTTGGCGTGATCGAACATTTCGACGGCGACGATACGCTGGAGGTCAGCTTCTTTGACGACCAGACCTACACCAACCGTTTGTCGATGACGGCGATGCTGCCCGCCATCCGCCACGTTATTGCCCTGCGTCCGCTGGCAGCGCTGAAGGACAGCCGCGTGGACGCCTATATCTCAAAATACCGCCCGGACTGGCTCTACCGGCTGGTGATGCGCGACCTGCGCCCCTACAGCTGGGTGATGCTCGCCGCGCTGTTTATTAACGTGCTGTCGCTCTCCGGGATTGTCTTTTCCATGCAGGTGTACGACCGGGTGATCCCCGCCCAGTCCTACCCGACGCTGTATGTATTGACCATCGGGGTGCTGATCGCCACCCTGTTTGGCTTCGTGTTGCGCGTGGCGCGCGGGCACATTATGGATCTGCTGGGTAAACGCTCGGATCTGCGCGTTTCGGATCGCGTGTTCGGTCACGCCCTGCGGCTACGCAACAGCGCGATCCCACGCTCTACCGGCAGCTTTATCTCCCAGCTGCGCGAGCTGGAGCAGATCCGCGAGATGGTCACCTCCTCCACCATCTCGACGATTGTCGATCTGCCTTTCTTCTTACTGTTTGTGGTGGTGCTGGCGATTATCGCCCCGCAGCTGGCGTGGATCGCCCCGGTGGCGGCGGTGATCATGGTTCTGCCCGGCCTGCTGCTGCAGAAGAAACTGGCGGAGCTGGCGAAACAATCCGCCCATGAATCGACCCTGCGCAACGCGGTGCTGGTAGAAAGCGTGCAGGGGCTGGAGGACATCAAGCTGATGCAGGCGGAAAACCGCTTTTTGCAGCAGTGGAACAGCTATATCCAGATCACCGCGGAATCCGGCCTGCGTACCCGCGAGCTGACGCAGAATCTGATCAGCTGGGGGATGACCATCCAGAGCCTGGTTTACGCCGCCGTGATCGTGGTCGGCGCGCCGATGGTGATCGACGGCACGCTGACCACCGGTTCGGTGGTCGCCGCCTCGATGCTGGCCTCGCGCATGATCGCCCCCATGGCGACGCTGTGCGGCGTGCTGGCCCGCTGGCAGCAGGTGAAAGCGGCAAAAGAGGGGCTGGACAGCATTATGCAGTTACCTACCGAGAACCAGCGCGAGGAGACGCCGATCCGCCAGGACGTGCTGCGCGGTCACTACCTGTTCGAGCAGGCGCAGTTTCGCTATCACCCGGAGGATCCGCGCATGGCGCTGCGCATCAACCGTCTGGAGATCAAGCCCGGTGAGAAAGTGGCGATCCTCGGGCGTAACGGCGCGGGCAAATCAACCCTGCTGCAGGCGATGGCAGGCGGGATGGATCTGGCGGGCGGCGAGCTGCGGCTCGACAACCTCAGCCTGCCGCACCTCGACGTCGCCGATGTCCGGCGCAACGTCGGCTTTATGACCCAGAACGCACGGCTGTTTTACGGCACCCTGCGGGAAAACATCACCCTCGGCATGCCGCGCGCCACCGACGACGAGATTTTCGCCGCACTGGAGTTAACCGGCGCGGCGAGCTTTGTGCAGAAGCTGCCGAAGGGGCTGGACTATCCGATCATGGAGAACGGCGTGGGGCTCTCCGGCGGCCAGCGGCAGTCGATCCTGCTGGCGCGCATGCTGCTGCGCGACCCGAATATCGTCCTGATGGACGAACCCACCGCCTCGCTGGATGAGCATACCGAACGGGAGTTTATCCAGCGTCTGAGCGCCTGGCTCGGCCACCGTACGCTGATCGTCGCCACCCATCGCGTGCCGGTGCTGGAACTGGTCGAGCGGGTGGTGGTGCTCAAGGAGGGCATGCTGGTGATGGATGCCCCGAAAGCGCAGGCGCTGAACAACAGCCGCATACAACAACAGCAGGCAGCCGCCGCAAGGGAGTGGAAAAATGAAAATCAGTCAGCGTGATGCTGCGGCAATGGACGATCTGGATAATGCGCTCGGTTCTGAAAGCGGCTACACCGGCGCGCGACGAATCGTGATCCTCTCTCTGCTGCTGTTTATCGTCCTCGGGATCTGGGCCTGGTTTGGCGTGCTGGATGAGGTCTCAACCGGTACCGGCAAAGTGATCCCCAGCTCGCGCGAGCAGGTTTTACAGTCGCTGGACGGGGGGATCCTCACCGAGCTGAACGTTCATGAAGGCGATCAGGTGCAGGCCGGACAAGTGCTGGCGCGTCTTGATCCCACGCGTTCAGAATCAAACGTCGGCGAAAGTGCGGCACGCTATCGCGCCTCGCTGGCTTCCAGCGCGCGCCTGTATGCCGAGGTGAACGATCTGCCGCTTAAATTTCCCCCTTCGCTGAAGGAATGGCCGGAGCTGATTGCCGACGAAACGCGGCTCTATAACTCCCGCCGCGCGCAGCTTGAGGATACCCAGCGGGAGCTTCGCGCCGCGCTCGATCTCGCCAATAAGGAGCTGGCGATCACCCAGCGGCTGGTCAAAACCGGGGCCGCCAGCCACGTAGAGGTGCTGCGCCTGCAGCGGCAGAAAAGTGACCTGGAGCTGAAGCTCACCGACGTGCGCTCGCAGTATTACGTTCAGGCGCGCGAGGCGCTCTCCAAAGCCAACGCGGAGGTGGATATGGTCTCGGCGATCCTGAAAGGCCGTCAGGATTCCGTCACGCGCCTGACGGTGAAATCGCCGGTGCGCGGGATCGTGAAAAACATCAAGGTCACCACCATCGGCGGCGTGATCCCGCCCAACGGCGAGCTGATGGAGATCGTGCCGGTGGACGATCACCTGCTGATCGAAACCCGCCTCTCGCCGCGCGATATCGCCTTTATCCATCCGAACCAGGAAGCGCTGGTCAAAATCACCGCCTACGACTACGCCATTTACGGCGGGCTGCACGGGGTGGTAGAGACGATTTCACCGGACACCATCCAGGACGAAGCCAAGCCGGAAGTGTTCTATTACCGGGTGTTTATCCGCACCAGCCAGGATTACCTGGTGAATAAAGCAGGCAGGCACTTCTCAATTGTGCCGGGGATGATTGCGACGGTGGATATTAAAACCGGGGAGAAAACGGTGCTGGATTATATGATTAAGCCGTTTAACCGGGCGAAGGAAGCGCTGAGGGAGCGGTGATCTTTGCAGGATGAACAGGGCATGCCTCCACTCTATTTATAGAGCGGAGGCAGTTTGTTGCACTTCAAACCGTAGCTCGCTCATTCCAGGCATCGGAGTATTGAATATTTCCATCAACATAACGCCATGTGATTTTCTCGTAGCGCAGTTGAATGCTTTCCATGTGCCCTGTTCCCGGACAGTTACGTGTATCGTGCATAATTGGCGTAATAGAAACAACTTTTACACTTTCCAGTAAAATATTGAAGTATTCAACTTCCTGCCCTGCATCATTAATGTGGTACCACTTTACCTCTGCAGATTTGAGAGTTTGCCCTGTTGCAACAGCCCGATAAAGATAGGGGGATGCGCTGTCAATTTCTTTTTCAAACAGGAAAGGAGCGTGCTGACGTGTTCCGGTGAGTCTTCCTGTTGTCCCATCAACCGGGATACTTAAATTATGTGTCAAACCACGTAATTCAATACTCCCTTCTCTATGTTCTACGTCAGATGACCCCTTAATCAGATTCCCTGCATCATCTTTTAGCCATAAATGGACCGGTACAGCCATCATTTTCCTCCTTATTAATCATATAACCATCTTCCCGCTTTCGCAGATTCGGCGAACATCCTCACCGTTAAAGGCTTAGAAATTTGCTTTACGGGTTTATCCGTAAACCATTTTCGAAAAAACCATGTGTGAAACCATGGGTAATAAGCATTGTAATTCATCAGCGTTATATCAATATTGAATCGTTCGCTGAATTTATCCATACAGATGGCTAAATCATCATCCTCTGCATAGTCTTGTAAAATATCATCTAACTGCAAAGGTATGAGCTTGCCGGTAAATGTACCCATAACGGGCAATTCATTCTGAAAAAAAGCCAAAACCTCTTGTTCAGTTACCATATCCGGTCTTTCTTATGAGCAATCGTGTTATACATTTTAAGTGTCTTATAGCATATTTGAGCCAAATCGCTGGCTACCAATGTCCAGCCAATCACTGGTAGGCCTCTCCCGATAAAGGCCCCCAAATTTGTCACATACTTAGGTTTTAAAGTGGCAATGCTCGCTTCAGTTAACGTCGGTAATCTTACAGGTAACTCTACATTGAGATATTGACGTAAATATTTTGATGCTATAGATGTTCCTGCTGTTGTTCCGTAGGGCTTATTTCTGGTCTTTAATATCGGCAATCCTAAAATGATACAACTCATTGTTAGTGCATCCTCTATGCCGCCAAACTGCTCTTCAATTTTATCTAACAAAATCCAGAAAAACAGTTCACCAGCCGATATGTTGCAAATTCCTTTATAGAAGTAGGTTCCATTAAGCGCCTCGACGGTATCCATACACACCTTCATAGCCATTCTTATTAAGAATAAATACCATACGCCACTTTGACCGCAATGTTGATAAAATAGACCTTTATAAATTCCTAATTTTATAAACCGGCAGTATTATGTGCGGCGGAAAATATTTGCTCATCAGGTGAAACATTTTTGGCTTGAACGCATTCCTCATTTTCCATTTTTTCTGAAGCAGCCTCGCAGAATGTAACTTATCCCTTCATCCCCACTTTTTCTAACGGCTTTTCGGGCGTATGTTCCTCCCACGCCAGCAAAATCTGGCGTCGGGATTGGCATCCCGGTTAAACTTAATGGCGGCGTAAGCTCTTGTTGCGCCGTGCGTCTGGCTACATTCCAATGGTGGGCTGGGCGGGGGCGTCGCAAGACGCGCCGGTGTCCATTAAGGCCGGTAATGCCAACTCCGTTCAGTCCTGCCACCCGGGAAATTGGCATTTCTCTGGCAGTGTCTTAATCACTTAATGGAAACTGTCATATGACCACCAGTAACGCACTTTTCACGACCCCTTTCGACTGCAACACCGACTTCATCGATCTTGCCGACAATTGCCAACGCTATTGCGAAGCGCTGGTGGAAGAGACCAATCCCGCGAGAAAAATAGCCCTCTGCGGTCGTCTTGCTTCGACTTTTGCCCTGCTCCGCCCAATGCTGCTGGAGCCTATCCCTGAGCACTTACAGGGACGGAGGCTGGAATCGCGTTGCTGGGTTGAGGTGGTTTTCTCCCTCTCCCTGTGGGAGAGGGCCGGGGTGAGGGCATCATACCGCACCTATTTTATATTTATAAACAGGACGTTAATTATGAGTAACCAGGAAAAATTACGCATCTCAACGACGCCACGCGCATTACCTTCGCCCAAAAGGGGCTTCTTTAAGCGCCCACTGCCCCGGCGTTTTACCGGTCCACGCGCTGAAGACCTCAATGAATGCGCTGACGCTGCTGTAGCCGCAGGACAGCGCAATCCATCCCACCGGCTTCCCCGCGGCCAACCACTCCATTGCCTGCATTACCCGCGCCAGTTGCCGCCAGTTAACGAAGTTCATTCCGGTCTGGGCACGAAAACGACGGTTGAACGTACGCACGCTCATCCCCGCCTGGCGGGCATGGTTCTCAACCGTCTGATTATCATCGACAAACTGCAGCAAATGCCTGACTACGTCCTTCAGACGCGGATCCGTCGGCACGGGCAGAGTAAAGTGCACCTGAGGTGCCACGGCAAGCTCATCCAGCAGCAGGGTGAGCTTTCGCGGATCGTACTCGCTTTCAGCAACGCTTAAGCGGGAAAACAGTGCATGGGTAAGATCGTCGGGCTCGAACAGGGCGGGCACATCGGGAAGCCTTGCGCAGCAGGCGGGGTCAAGATAGATGGCGCTGCCTTCTATCGCGCTTTCAGAAAAGGCGGCGTGCTGATTACCTGGCGGGATCCAGCCGATGTGTTTTGCCGGTACGACCGAGCGCCCCCGCTGCGACTCAATCACCAGCAGACCCGTTGCAATGCGCCACAGCTGCCCAGCGCGATGGCTGTGCCAGGGGGTTCGGTACCCGCCAGGATGAAGGAGCGTCTCAGTACTGACCATATCATTTTGACCGAAAACCGTTATTCATCGGCGTATTACAGAAACTGCGTCTTCGGCTGTCAAGGATAATGGCGACTAAACCACATAAGGAGCCCTTAATGAGCATAATCACATCCCTGATAGCCGACACCGACAATGCCGCACAGCGCGAAAAGATGGCGTGCCTGTTAACCCGCTTATTCAACGGCGATATCGATCCGGCAGAGGTCTTTACGCCCGATTACCAGCAGGTTACGGACGGTCACACGCTTGATTACCGGGGATTTATCCAGCACCTGAGCCACGTCCGCTCGCAGACTCGCACGATCGCCTTTACCGTGGCGGAGATAGCCTGTCATGACGAACTTCTGGCTGACCGGCATATCGTGACGGTCACGTATCCTGGCGGTCGTCAGGCAGAGATCGAGGTTTACCTGTTTGCCGCGCTGCGTGAAGGGAAAATCTGGCGGATCCATGAAGTCACGCGGGCCCTCAGCGGCGATGCTTCAGATCGCACGCTGGCCCATGCGACAGAGTAACGTCACTCCGCCGGGCGCGGTACGCTACGGTTATATACCTCAACATAACGCGCAAATTTTCCGATAAACACGCCCGCAAATACCCCGCCTGAGATAATTGCCAGCGCGCTCATGGCGGGTTGCTGCATTGCATGGGGAGAGATGGCGCTCATCACGCCCAGCACATACTTCACCGCGAACGCCAGCATCATAAACGGCAGCGCGGTGTAGTCTGCCTGACGGTGGAGGCTGCGCGGTGCCTCAGCTCGGGTGATAGCCGCCTGCTTAATCAGGAAGTACCCCAGTGCCGCACCGGCAAGGATCCCCGCCGTCCACAATGCAACAGTCGCAGGAGTCAGCGTGCGATAGACCACCAGATCGTAAATATCCCAGATAAGAAAAATGCCCGGAATGATAGCAAGCCGCTCCAGCGTCACGGTGGCCGGCTTGCGGGCTTTAATGCCGCGGGAGATAAGGAAGATAAACAGCACCCACACCCAGGCGGGTGTGTGCGTAACGACACCGAGCAGAAATTCAAACATGGAGATCACCATGGACGATCGCGGCTCCTGCCGCCCTGAACGCGTATTGCGCATAACGGCAGGAGCGCCATTATGCGCAGGTCTTTTACAGCGATTTTTTCAGGCGACGAACCGCCTCTTTCAGCTCTTCATCCGTTGGCGTGACAAACGACATACGCAGCGTCGAATGGTCTGGCTCATTGCAGTAGAAAAATTCGCCCGGCACAAATACTACGCCGTTACTTAACGTCTTTTCCAGCCAGCGCGTGGTATTACTACCATTTTTCATATTCGCCCACAGGAACATGCCGCCCTTCGGCTTGTGGAACGACATCACATCGCCCAGCTCGGCTTCCAGTTCGTTGGCGAACGTCTGATACTTCTGACGATAGGCTTCGCGGATCATTTTGATCTGTCCGGCCAGACGCCCGGTTTTCAGGTATTCGTAAGTCATCAGCTGCGACAGCGTACTGGTGTGCAGATCGGTGGTTTGCTTCAGGTTCACCACCGCACGCTTCAGCCACTCCGGTACCAGCACCCAGCCCACACGGGTGCCCGGCGCGAGAATTTTAGAGAAGGTTGAGGTATACACCACGTTCTCTTCGTTGCCGATATCTTTGGCATGGGCAATTAACGGGCGGAAAACTTCGTCGGTGTAATTGATTTCACTGTACGGATCGTCTTCGATAATCACAAAGTCATAGCGCTTCGAGAGTTCCACCAGCTGTTTACGGCGCGCCTCAGACAGCGTAACGCCACCCGGGTTACCAAATGTCGGCACAATATAAACCGCTTTGATGGGTTTATTTGCCACCAGGGCTTCGAGTTCATCCACTTTCATGCCGTCGCCATCGGTGCCAACGGATTCGAAATTCGCCTGCGCCAGACCAAAGACCTGCAGCGCGGCAAGATAGGTTGGGCGTTCGACGACGACGGTATCGCCCGGATTAATTAACGCGCGCGCCAGCACGTCGAGGGATTGTTGTGAACCGGAGGTCACGACCACATCATCCGCTTTGCAGCGGATCCCGCGCCCTTCGCAGATGCGCTGAATCTCTTCCCGCAGTCCCGGCACACCCTCGGTCAGACCATACTGGAAGGCTTCACCAAAATGCTGCGACAGTACGGCATCAGCGGCGATTTTCAGGCCTTCGTGATCGAACAAAGCCGGGTTAGGAATACCCCCACCCAGCGAAATGACGCCTGCCATTTTGCTATGTTTTAATAATTCACGGATGGCGGAAGATTGCAGGCCCTGCGCGCTGCTGGCGAGTTTGTTTGCAGACATTCTTTGATTACCTTCTTTTTTATATTGTGCCCAATCTTAGCAGAATATGAGCAATAAATTCCGTTAGCTTCGGGAGGGGACGTAAATCCTGACGCCACAGTAAATGAACCGGCCTTGGCGCGGGTGTAAACGGCTCCAGAACCCGAACCAGCCTGCCGCTTGCCAGCTCTTCGGCCACCAGCACCTCCGGCTGCAGAAGCAGCCCTGCCCCGGCGCGCGCCGCCATGCGTAAGCCGTAGCCGTCGTTGCATCGTAAAATGGCATCGCGCTTCCAGCGCACTTCGCCCTCCACACCCGGCAACCGCCATTCGTTACGCGCGGTCCATACCGTGTGGGAAAGGCAGAGATGGTCCACCAGATCAGCAGGCGTTTGCGGCGTACCGTGGCGCGCCAGATAATCCGGCGACGCGCAGATCACCATGTTGTAAGGGCACAGGTATTTCGCCACCAGATCGTCATTGCGAATATCACCAATGCGAATGGCCAGATCGACCCCCTCTTCCACCAGATCCACCATCCGGTTGGTGAGATCCAGTTCGATACGTACTGCCGGGTAGCGCTGCAAAAAGGTGGCGGTCAGCGGCGCGATAACGCAGCCGCCAAACGACGTAGGTGCCGTCACGCGCAGGGTGCCCGCCGGTGCGGCTCGCAGACGTTCCACCGCGCTTTCGGCAATGGCCACCTGCTCCAGCACCCGCTTCGCCTCGTCATAATAGACCCGCCCGGCGTCGGTCAGGCTTTGACGTCGCGTATTGCGCTCCAGCAGACGGGTGCCAAGCTCGGATTCCAGCAGCGCAATGTACTTCCCCACCATCACCGACGACATATCCAGACGGGAGGCCGCCCCGGTAAAACTGCCGCTTTCCACTACGGCGATAAAGGTTTCCATGCCGCGAAGCTTATCCATATTACAAACCTCTGGTTAGCAATCTTCTAACTTTAGCCCAGTTTATCCGACTTTTAATTTATTAAAGAATGAAGGCTCACAATATGAGGAGTCGGCTATGAAAATCATCATTATTGGTGCCAGCGGTACGGTCGGTCGTGCAGTAACGGAGGCGCTCAGTCGCCGCCACGAAGTGATCCGCGTGGGCCGCACGCAGGGCGATGAGCAGGTGGATATTACGTCACAGGCGAGCGTGCAGGCGCTGTTTGAGAAGGTCGGTCGTGTGGATGCGATTGTCTCCGCCAGCGGCGGGTTGTACTTTGGCCCCCTCGCCACCATGAAAGACAGCGATTTCAATCAGGGGTTACAGGATAAACTGCTCGGACAGGTGCGTCTGGCGCTGACCGGCCAGCACTACCTGAACGATGGCGGCTCCATTACCCTGATTAGCGGGATTGTGGCGCACGAGCCCATCGCGCAGGGCGTCAATGCCACCACGGTGAATGCCGCGCTGGAAGGGTTTGTTCGCGCTGCCGCCTGCGAGCTGCCGCGCGGGATCCGCATCAACCTGATAAGCCCGACGGTCCTCACCGAATCGGTCGAAACGTACGACGGCTTCTTCCCAGGCTTTGAAAGCGTGCCGGCCGCCACCGTGGCGCAAGCCTATCGCCGTAGCGTGGAAGGGGTGCAGACCGGGCGGGTGTATAAGGTGGGTTACTGAAGCAGGAAAGGGGCGAGGAACGCTCGCCCCGTCACGATCAGAGCCTGCGTCGGATTTTCTCCACCATAGCGGTGGTTGAGATCCCGTAGCGGTCGTGCAGGGTTGGCAGCGCCCCCGCATCAAGGAACGCGTCCGGCAGTGCGACGGTATCAAAATCCACGTTCACGCGGTTGCGCATTAACAGCGACGCGACGGCCTCACACAGCCCGCCAACGCTGCTGTGGTTTTCCGCCACAATAACCAGCCGTCCCGGTTTCGCGGCCTGCGCCAGAATGGTCTCCTCATCCAGCGGTTTAATGGTGGGCGAGTGCAGTACCGCCACGCTGACGTTATCCTTACGCAGCTGCTTTGCTGCCTCCAGCGCGCGCATGGTCATTAGCCCTGAGGCGATGATCAGGACGTCGCTCCCCTCTTCCAGCAGCGCGGCTTTGCCCAGCGTAAACTGGTAATTGTACTGGTCCAGCACCACCGGCACCTTGCCGCGCAGCAGTCGCATATACACTGGCCCATTGTGCGCCGCGATCGCCGGTACAGCCTGTTCGGTGTCTATCGCGTCGCAGGGATCGATGATGGTCATCCCCGGAATACCGCGCATAATCGCAATATCTTCCGTCGCCTGGTGGCTCGGACCGTAGCCCGTGGTTAACCCCGGCAGTGCAGCGCATATCTTCACGTTGAGATGCTCTTCGGCGATAACCTGATGAATAAAATCGTAGGCACGACGGGTGGCAAAGACCGCATATGTCGTGGCGAAGGGAATAAACCCCTCTTTTGCCATTCCCCCGGCCGCGCCCATCAAGAGTTGCTCCGCCATTCCCATCTGGAAGAAACGTTCCGGATACGCCTGGGCAAAGATATGCAGATCGGTATATTTCGACAAATCCGCCGTCATACCGACAACTTCCGGGCGCTGTTCCGCCAGCTTCACCAGCGCATGGCCGAACGGTGCAGAGCGCGTCTCCTGGCCGTCTTCCGCAATAGAGGCAATCATGGCCGACGTGGTTAAACGCGGTTTTTTCTCCGTTATCTGGCTCATTACAGCACTCCTTCAGGTTTGTTGGCATCCAGCACGGCGAGTGCCTTTTGCCACTCGTCAGCATCCACGCGAATAAAATGGTTCTTGTCACGTTGTTCGAGGAAAGGCACACCTTTGCCCATCAGCGTGTCGCACAAAATGACGCGTGGCTGGTTTTCCGGATAGCGTCTGGCGTTATCAAACGCCGCCACCAGCGCAGGGACATCGTTGCCATTTACGCGCTGCACATACCAGCCGAACGAGGTCCATTTATCTTCCAGCGGCTCAAAGCCAAGGATCTTGTGCGAATTGCCGTCTGCCTGCTGGCGGTTAATGTCCACCAGCACGATCAGGTTCGACAGGCCATGGTGCGCTGCAGACATAGCCGCTTCCCAGGTTGATCCTTCGTCAAGCTCACCGTCCGACATGGAGTTAACGACCCATGCCGCGCTCTGCTTGTGCTTCAGCCCCAGCGCCATGCCGACCCCAATACTTAACCCCTGTCCCAGCGAACCACCGGAGATCTCCATGCCCGGCGTGTAAGTTGCCATACCGGACATTGGCAGGCGGCTGTCGTCCGAGCCGTAGGTCTCCAGCTCCTCTTCAGGAATGATCCCGGCTTCAATCAGGGCGGCATAACAGGCAATGGCGTAATGACCGTGGGAAAGCAGAAAACGGTCACGGCCTTCCCACTCCGGCTCGTCCGGCTTGAGGTTCATACCGTGGGTAAACGCGGTGGCCAGTACGTCGGCATAGCCCAGCGCCTGCCCGATGTAGCCCTGCCCCTGCACTTCGCCCATGCGCAGCGCATAGCGGCGAATACGCCATGCCGCCGCGGCAACCTGTTGAACTGTGGTATCCGTCATCGTCGAGTCTCCTTAATGGATCAGCATGCCGCCGTTCACGTCGAGCGTGATACCGGTGGAGTAAGACGAAAGGTCGCTGCCAAGGAACAGCGCGGCGCGGGCAATATCCTGCGCGTCACCGAGGCGGTTAAGCGGAATGCCCGCCAGGATGGCGGTTTTCATCTCATCGCTGAGCTTGCCTGCGGTGATGTCCGTCTGGATAAGGCCGGGTGTAATGCAGTTTACGCGTACGTTATCCGGACCCAGCTCGCGGGCCATCGCTTTCGCCAGGCCCAGCACACCTGCTTTAGCTGCGCTGTAGTGGGGGCCGCCAAAAATACCGCCGCCGCGCTGTGCTGATACCGATGAAATGCAGACAATGCTGCCTGACTTCTGCGCGCGCATGGTGGGGATCACCGCCTGGGACATCAGCAGCGTGCCGCGCAGGCTGACGTCCAGCACCGCGTCGTAATTCTCGCGTTTAATATCCATCAGCTTAATCGGCTGAGTAATACCGGCGTTATTCACCAGAATATCGATGCGCCCGTATTTTCCCAGCACCTGCTCAATGGCGGCGTTGACCTGTAATTCATTGCTGACGTTCGCCGCAAGGCCCAGATGCTCTTCACCCAGATTCGCCGCCGCTGCCCGACTGGCCTCAGCATCTAAATCGATAATCACTACCTTCGCACCCTGCCCGGCATATAATTTAGCCGTGGCAAAACCCAAACCGCGTACAGAAGCCGCGCCGGTAATAACGGCAACTTTATCTTTCAGTAGCATATATTTACTCCACTATGGTAAAAGGAATTTATTTTTTATTTCGGTTCATCCAGCAACATAATCACAAACAGGCCAATCGCTGCACAAACACCGAAATAAATAAAGACAGAATTAAAACTTCCTGTTTTATCCAGCAGAAAACCTGCCAGCATCGGGGAAACAAATCCGCCGAGATTTCCGCCGCTATTGATAATTGACGCAGCTATCGGATAGGTTTTACTGTCCGCAACGGCCATACCGTAAGCCGTAAAAGCAGGCCAGCCGATATTCAGACAGAGGCCGACAAAAAACAGCCCCACGCAAACCGCAACGGTGCTTTGCGGAATATTCAGCATGATGACCATCATTAACACGGTGCTGATGGCGGTAAACATCATGGTCGGTTTACGCCGACGGCCGAGCAGTTTGTCGGATACGTAACCGCCAAAAATCGCCCCGATAAATCCGCCGATGCACGGCATACTGGCGACCAGCCCCATGCTCATAAACGTAAAGCCTTTCTCTTTCACCAGATAGAGCGGGATCCACGTCAACAGGCCATACAGCACGCTGACCATCATGAAATAGGCCAGACAGTCGCCGAGGATATTCTTCGAGGTAAACAGCCCTTTTACCGTGCTCACCGGGGCTAAGTCCCGCACGCGAATCAGGCGGTCAAGGCGCGCAAAGCCCGGTGAAATCACGATGTTTTCCCGTCTGGCGTCCGGCGTCTCCTGACCCACAGTAATGGTCTCCAGTTCGGCTTTAGAGACGAATGCGCTCTCTGATGGTCTGGTGCGCACCAGCAGATACCACAGAACGGCAATGACCAGACCGGGGATCGCGAAGGAGAAGAAGACCCAACGCCAGCCCCAGGTCATGGCGATCCACACCGCCAGCGGCGGCACGAGGATCGGCGCGAACATGGTGGCCGCAATGTAGACGCCGGTGGCGGTGGCCTTCTCCTTTGGTGGAAACCAGTTATTGATGGTGGAGGCCAGCCCGACAGGACACGGCCCCTCCGTTAACCCCAGCCCCAGACGAATAAACTTCAGACCCAGAACTGAGGTCGCCGTGCCCATCAGCCAGGTAAACGCCGAGAAGCCGAATATCGACAGCGCCACCATGCCGCGAATACCCTTTTTGGCGATAAAAAAGCCCGCTGGAATTTGGCTCAATGCGTATCCCAAAAAGAACATACTGGCGATGGCACCGGCTTCGAAATTATTAATATGAAACTCATCAATGATAAAGGGCAGTACTGCACCAATATTTGTTCGGTCAGCATAGTTAATGGCATACACAATAAAAATTAATGCCAGCACAACGAAACGGTAATTGGTTTTTTTAGTGTTTATGTAGGGGACAGCATGTTCTATACGAGACATAACTTACCTCATTATTCGAACAACGTGAGTCGTTTTATTTTTACGTTCAAGGTCAATATATCGGCTCATGAATGAAACACCATTCAATAAACCTCATTTATTGCTGAGATAAATTTGATTCGCGATACAGCTCAAAAAAATAACATCGGGATAAAATTGCCCTCATATCGTCTCAATGTTATGTTTTTTATCAATAAACATGACAGGAGTAGGCTATGTCCGCGCAGGATCGCCAGACGTTATCACTGCCCTCGCTCAGAAATTTGCAGGCATTCATCGCCGTCGCTAACGCATTGAGCATCCATCAGGCGGCCGAACAGCTCAACGTCACCCCCTCTGCGGTCAGCCATCAGATCGCGTCGCTGGAGTCGTGGATGGGCAAGAAATTATTCATCCGCAGCGGCAGAGGGGTTCAGCTCACCCCAACGGGCGAAAAATATCTGCGGGAGGTCTCGGCGGCGATGAGCGCCATCGGACGCGCCACCGATCAGATCGTCAAAGAGAAAGATAACGCCGTGCTTCGGGTGCACTCCTCGCCCACCTTCGGGTTGTCATGGCTGTTGCGCCGCCTGGGTAAGTTTCGCGCCGAATATCCCGATATCACCATCAATCTCACCTGCTCCTATGAGAATCTGCAATTCGCCAGAGATAATATTGATATTGATATCCGCCACGGTATCCCGGACTGGGATGCTTACCGGGTGATGACCATAAAAAACGACATGCTGGTGGTGCTGGCCTCGCCGGAGTATGCGCAAAAACACCCCATCAGCACACCCACCGATCTGCTGCAACAGTCACTCATCTCGTCCACCAGCACTCTGGTGAACTGGGAAAAATGGTTCGCCTGGCACAATATCGACAGGCCCTGGCTCAACTTCAGCCTCAGCTTTGACCGCTCCTATATGAGCTTTGAAGCGGCGCGCATGGGGCTGGGATTTATCCTTGAGAGCAAAATGATGGCGACAGACCACCTGAAAGATGGCTCACTAGTGCAGGTACTGCCGGATGAGATGGGGATCGCTATTAACGCACATCATCTGGTAATGCCGCATATGCATGAACGCGCGTGGAAGATCCAGCAGTTCGTTGAGTGGATTGACCGGGAGCTGCGGCTGTCGGGTTATCATCTGTAACGTCGGGTGGCGGCTTCGCCTTACCCGACCTACAAAATCTGCGGCCTGTTGCCCTCACCCCAACCCTCTCCCACCGGGAGAGGGAAAAAGCACATTAACCCACCGTGCCCCAGACAAGGTTCCCCTTATGGAAGGTCGCGGTGCGCGGAGATATGCGCGCCACCGCCTCGGCGGAACAGGAGGCGTCCACCAGCACAAAGCTGGCATCGTCCTGCGCTTTCGGCCAGACGCGTTCACCTTTGTCGTTCAGCGGCAGCACGTCACCGGTCGCAATACCTAAAGCGCGGGACAGCGTCTGCTCATTAGGGCGGATATAGAGCTGGGCGTAGAGATTCGCTTTTTCCAGCATGTCCCCCAGGCCGTACGGTGACCAGTGGTCGATCACGCTGTCGGTGCCGGTCATGACAAACACGCCCTTATCGCGCAGCTGCTTCAGCGGCATATGCAGGGTGCCAATCGGCACGGTGGAGGCGATAGTCACCTGCTGCGCCGCCATGCGGGTGGCAATCTCGTCCACCTGCTGCTCGTTGAGCGTGGCCAGCGCAAAGGCGTGGCTGATGGTCAGTTTGCCCTTCAGTTGCGGGGTTTTCTCCACGGTTTCGACCATGTAGTTCACCGCCGCCACGCCCGCCGGGCTGGTTTCGTGCAGGTGAATATCCACCCCTTTGTCATAATCCAGCGCAATCTGGAACATGGTGTCGAGAGATTTCTCCATCGCCCCGTCAACGTTGGTTGGGTCCAGCCCGCCCACATAGTGCGCCCCGGCCTGCATCGCCTCGCGCATCAGCTTTTCGGAATTCGACAGCAGCAGGCCGTGCTGTGGAAACGCCACGATCTCGCAGTCAAATCCGGGCTTGCGGCGCGCCAGCACCGCCTGCAGGTTCTCGAGATTCTTCAGGCCCGAGACTGGCTCAATATTGCAGTGGCTGCGGGCGAGGGTGGAGCCTTTCGACTGGATCAAATCGATCAGCTTTTCGGCGCGCTCCTGGGTATAAGGCTGGAGTTCGGGGAGCAGCTTCTGCTCAAGGCGGATCATATCCTGAATGGTGGTACCCGCCGGGCGGTTGAGCGAACGCCACGGGCCGCCGTAGAAGGTTTTATCCAGGTGAATGTGCATATCGCGCATCGCCGGGAGCATCAGCTTGCCGCCCGCATCATAGTGCGGCAGGGTGGCGTCCGCGTGACTTTTGTTATCCCGCAGGGCGACAATTTTCCCGTCTTTGATCTCCAGCGTTTTCAGCTCGGTGCGGGTGCTCATCGCCACGCCGCCGTCGACGTTAAATCCGGCCTCCAGCAGCACGTTGTCCAGGTAGTAGTGTTTAGCGGTGATGTTCATCGGTTTGCCCGTCTCGCAGGTTGGTTTTGCGGAATCGGCAGCATACGCGACGGAACCGGTCGCGCCAAACAGCGCACAGGCGGTGACCATTTTGCCGCTCTGGCTGATAAATTCACGGCGGCTTTTATTTTCACTCATCTTATCTTCCTTCATTAACAATATGGGTACCGGTTTCCCCGCGCAGCGCGGCGGGCAGGCAGTCTGGCGAGGTGATGATCACGCGCTTGCCGCCATGGCGTAAAAATTCCAGCGAGGCGACGATTTTGGGCAGCATGCTGCCCGCCGGGAAATGGCCCTCGTCTTTGTAACGCGTCATCTGCGCCACGCTCACCGTGTCCAGCGCCTGCTGGTTCGGCTTGCCAAAGTGGATGCACACTTTTTCGACCCCGGTGGTGATCACCAGCACGTCGGCGCGGATCTCGCGCGCCAGCAGCGCGGTGGAGAGATCTTTATCAATCACCGCGTCAACGCTCTGGTAATCGCCCTGCTCAGTGCGCACCACCGGAATACCGCCGCCGCCCGCGCCAATCACCACAAAGCCTTTTTGCGTCAGGGTCTTGATGGCATCGGCTTCAACAATGCGTAACGGCTGCGGCGACGCCACCACGCGACGATAGCCCCGGCCAGAATCCTCAACAAAGTGCCAGTCCGGATGCGCCTGCTGCAGTTCATCGCGCTGCGCTTCGCTGAAGAACGCGCCGATAGGCTTGGTCGGGTGGCTAAAGCCCGGATCGTTTTTATCCACCTCCACCTGAGTGACAACGGTGACCGCTTTTTGCTCACCGCGCGCAGACAGGCGGTTGTTAAGCGCCTGCTGGATCAGGTAGCCGATACCGCCCTGCGTATCCGCCACGCAGTTGGCCAGCGGCGTGAGCGGCAGTCCCTCCCGCTCGTGGGCAATTTCGGCGCGGCGGAGATCCAGCCCCACCTGGGGGCCGTTGCCGTGGGTAAGCACGATGTCATAGTCCGAGGCCAGCATCTCCAGCACCGACTCTGCCACCGCCTTTACCGCCTGCGCCTGATGTTCAACCGACTGGCTGGCGTTATCTTTGATAATGCTGTTGCCGCCAATGGCGACGACCATAAGCTCTTTCATTTTGTTTCCTTTAGAAGGTGCGTTCTGGTGCCCTCACCCCGGCCCTCTCCCACAGGGAGAGGGGGATTAACAGAGATATCCAGCACATGCTTCACCACAAACATGCCGCCCATCATCAGATACGCCGTCACAAACATCAGCGAACTGCCTTCGGCAAAGCCCACCACCGGGGCGTGGATCACGCCAAACAGCGCCAGCAGCGCGCCACCGGCGGCGGCAATGGCCCCGCGCAGCGGTTTGTTGATAATGGCGAAGATGGCGATGCAGCCCCACAGCATGCTGGCGAGCGGTGCGCCGCTGCCCAGATGCACCAGCCCCTCGTAGTAGATCCCTTTACTGTGCAGCACGTCGGTGCCGATTTTCGCCGCGCTGGTGCCCGCCGCGCCCATCACGCTGTTCATCATGGTCAACGCCCAGTTGGCGATCCACGGGAACAGGCAGATGAAAATCACGGGCACCTCCACTTTGGGCGTTTCCCTCACCACCTGGTTGGCGGTGACAACGCCGATAAACACCAGGATCGGCACGATGGCGGTCATCGGAATGATGGCGAGCATAAACGCCCCCAGCCCGAACAGCGGCACGATAAACATGGTCACGCCGGAGGCCAGCGTGTAGCCGATGCTGGCGCCCATCGCTTTCCAGCCCGCATGACCCACATAGACCGTCACCGGGAACGGATTGCCCATCAGGCAGCCGAGCATGGAGGCCAGGCCGTTCGCCAGCATTACCTTGCGGGTCGGGTACTCGTCTCCCGCCGCGTGGGCGCTTTCAATGTTTTCCAGGTCGAAGATGTAGTTCGCCAGCCCCAGCGGCACGGCAGACGCCAGGTACGGCAGCGCGTGCGGCAAGCCCTGCAGGAAACCTTCTACATGGACTTCGGGCGGGTTAAAGCCGAAAGAGGACATCGAGGCTTTGATTGCCTCCGGGCTTTGCAGGCCGGAGATCCACGCTAACACCGTGCCAGCAATCAACAACAGCAGACCGGTCGGGATCCTGGCGAAGATCGGTTTTTTGCCGAACCAGTTAATGAAGATCAGCAGCAGCACAATGAACGACACGGTGGGCGCTTCAAACGCCTGCAGCATCGGGTTCATCGCCAGCAACAGCAGGCCCAGGCCCGACAGACACGAGAGCAGCACGGTACGCGGGATCATCTTGCGGATGGTCTCCCCCAGGAAAGAGCCGCCCGCCAGAATCATCGCCTCGACAAAGCACCACACCAGACCGATCTGAATGGCAAAATCCGCGTCACCGGTTTGCTGGTAGACCGGCATCAGGACCAGAAAGGTGACGGTAAAAATCGACGGCGCGCTCGGGCCAGACGGCAGCGCGGTGACGTCCGTTCGTCCGGTGGCGCGCGCCATCTGCAGGCCAAACCACGCGTAGCAGACGCTCGCCACCAGCACCGCCAGCCCGAAGGCCGGCGCGATGCGTCCATAAACAATCTCCTTCGGGATGCCGACGACAAAAATGAGCAACCCCATCATGGTTAGCAAATTGGTCAGGTTGTTGGTCATCAACCCGAAATATGCCGCCCAGTCACCTCTTTTCCACTCCAGTTTCATGTTTTTCATGGATGCTTGCCTTATAAAAAGTAGCGATCGCGGAAGGTCAACAGCGCCTTTTCAAAACAGCTAAACGGCGGGTGCACAATGCCCGCGCCAATCATGCCAATACCGGCGTCTTTGTGGGCAATGGCGGTATTGATAACCGGCAGAATGCCGCTGCCTGCGACTCGGGTGATGTCGATGGCGGTTGGAATGCCCATAAACGACAGCAGCGGAATGGTGACGTTCGGGTTTTCACCGAGGGTGATTTCGCGCATCTGGCGGGAGAAGTCGATGGCTTCTTCCACCGTGCCGCCCACCAGAGCGACAATCGCCGGGGCCGTCGCCATCGCAAAGCCGCCGATACCGTAGGTTTCCGTGATGGCGCTGTCGCCGATATCCAGCCCGGAGTCTTCCGGCTTGTAACCCGCGAACATCGGGCCAATCACCTGCTGCGCCGGGCCGGTGAACCACTGCCCTGGCAGGCCAGAGACGCGCAGACCAAACTCGTAACCGTTACGCGCCATGGTGGTGACCACGGTGCTGTACTCAATGCCGTGGGCGGCGTCCAGCGCGGCCTTACACATCGCCATCCACGTCGGGCCGGAGAAGTAGTCGCTGCTGGCGACAAACTCAAATACCTCGCGCTGCTGCGCCACCGGATAGCCCGCCTGGATCAGCCCCGGCGTCAGCGCCTGGATCAGCAGCGTGGTGCCCGCGTTGTTGCGGTTGTGGCATTCGTCACCCATGTGCAGCGCCTGGGCCAGCATCAGGCGCAGATCGATTTCGCCGATAATCTTCATGGCGTCGCGCAGCATCGGGCCAAGCACATCGCGCATCCAGTTCAGACGGTCAATGACGCTCTGGTCGTTGGCGCCCATGCGCAGGATCTTCGCCATCTGCTCGCTGAGGTTGGTGTAGGCGCGGTTGCCGTAGGTTTTGTTCTCAACGATATGCATAAACATCGACGCGGAGGTAACGCCCGCCATCGAGCCCACGCAGTCGTGCTCGTGGCACGGCGAGAAGGTGATGTCGCCTGAAGCCGCCAGCCTTGCTGCCTCCTCCAGATCGTTCGCCAGCCCTTCAAACACCAGCGCGCCGGTGACAGCGCCTTTCATCGCGCCACACATATTTTCCCAGCTCACCGGAGGACCGGCATGCAGAATGGTGGTACGGGTCATCCCCGGCACAACGTTAATCGCCTGGTCGTACCCCACCAGCACCGGGTGGGACTGAATGATGCGCTCCAGCGCAATCTTGTTGGCGGCAGCGATCTTCTCTGCCAGCGGCTCCGCGGCCAGCTGGTCGAGCGCTTCGACGATCTGCATATTGCCCTGCCCCGGCGGTGCCCAGTCGAGTTGGGTGACGGGGACGTGCTGTTTTTTAAGATCGTCACTGAACAGCGCAATACCGACGTTAATGACGTTCAGCGGTTGGTTGAATAAGGTGGTCATCAGGCGTTCTCCCCTTTGCAGACAAATTCGCGTGCCAGTAATCCGGTGTTAGTACTGCTGCTGGCCCAGATCACGCCGGCATCGGTCAAAAGCTGACACTGCTGCGCCAGCGACTGGGGATCCTGGTCGGTGCCCAACACATAGCCGAGGATCTCCAGCGGACGGTTATCGGCTTTCGCAATCGCCTGCGCCTCTTTAATGGCATCGAGCATCACGCCGACCGGATCCTCATGCGCGCCAAAGCCCAGCACGAAGTCCATCACAATTACGCCCACTTCCGGATCGCGCGCCTCCTGCAGCAGGCGGCTGATGCGGTTGGTCGGGTCGATCATCGGGTGCGGTTTGCCGTTGGTGAAATCGTCATCCCCAAAATCGAGGAAGGTGTGAGCCTGGCTGACGTTAATGTCGCGCAGGCGTTTCGCCGGATCGGGCTGAATGTTGCTGTAGACGTCGTCGTACTTCTCAAGCGCGGCGAACATCGCTTCATCACACAGGGTGCCGCCACAGAACAGACCGCGAATGTATTTCTGCTGCGGAGTGAGACGGGCGCGCACCTCTTCAATCAGGGGCCAGTTGAGCGGATGCAGGTCAAGGGACGCTTTGTTGATACCGGTGAGCAGCACGGCCTTCAGGGCCGCCTCTTTGGTGCCGCGGGCGAACTGCAGACCGTCTTCATCGGCGGGCGGTTCGTTGCGACCAAGGAAACAGGCGATGACCGGTTTGCGACAGGCCCGGGCACGCGCCAGCACCTTTTCTGCCACCGCTGGCGCTGGCGGTTTGGAGATCAGCGCGATGACCTGGGTGGCATCGTCGGCCTCCAGCATGTCGATGGCGTCGAGCATCATCAGACCACCGATTTTTTCACTGAGATCGCGCCCGCCGGTGCCAATCAGCTGCGATACCCCGCCGCCAAATTCATGAATGCGCACGCTCAGCTCCTGGCTACCGGTGCCGGACGCCCCGACAATGCCTATCGACCCGCGGCGTACGGCGTTGGCGAAGCACAGTCCTGCGCCGTTGATAATAGCGGTGCCGCAGTCTGGCCCCATCATCAGCAGCCCTTTCTGATGCGCCAGTTGCTTGAGCGCCAGCTCATCGTCGAGGGATACGTTATCGGAAAAGAGCATCACGTTGAGATCGTTTTCAAGCGCCTTGCGCGCTTCGCGTGCCGCAAACATGCCGTTTACTGAAATCACCGCCAGGTTACTGTCGGGACGGTGGGCTTTCGCGCTGGCCAGAGTCGCGTAGCGTGCTTCATGGGTGCCCGCGCTCTCTTTTCGGGTAAATAACGCTTCAATCGCCGCCAGGGTTTCATCATTGGCCGCGTCGCCTTTAATGACGATCATCAGATCGCCGTTTTTCGCATCCTCTAATTCCGGCGTTAACAGCCCGAGATTTTTTAATACGCCTTTGTTCATTTCCGTCGCCATCGCCACAAAGGCCTGCTCAACGCCCGGCAATTTATTGGCTTTGGTGGAAACGGACATTAATGAGACGGAGTCAAAATACGTGTTCTTTTTAATCACGATTTTTGTGGGCATTATTTTCTCCTGAATGCGGATAAAAGGGGGCCGCCGTCGTGCAAAATGCACGTCGGAAAAATACGTTTGAAATGGGGGCCAGCCGGAAACAGGCTGGCCGAATAAATTACGCGCCCGCCGCCAGCAGCAGGTCAGCTATCGCGTGGTAGCCTTTTTCCCGCGCCAGTTCGAGCGGGGTTTTACCGTATTTATCGGTCATGTGCGGATTCGCACCGTGGTCCAGCAGCAGCTTCACGATCGCCTGCTGTTTCGGGCCGCCGTCATTCAGGACAATGGCTTCCAGCAGCGGCGTCCAGCCGACAAAATTGGTGTGATTAACGTTGATATCGGTCTTTTCCAGCAACTCGCGGACAATCTCCACATGTCCTTTCTCACTGGCGGGCGTAATCCCCACTCCGCCGAAGCGTGTCAGGCGGTCCAGATCCGGGTTGGCGGGCAGAACAAGCCGCAGCAGGGTTAAATCATTGGTCAGGCAGCTGATCAGGAAGGGGTTAAAACAGGTCTGGTCCTGTTTATCTATATCCGCACCGGCGTCAATTAATAACGCGACACAGGGGTAATGTTTTTTCAGGCTGGCAATAACAATGGCGGTTCTTTTCTGACGGTTGGTGGCGTTAATATCGACACCTTTCTCAAGGCAGGCTTTTAGCGCGTCGACATTACCCTGCTCTGCCGCCAGTAAAAATTCCGTCACAAGTTCGTTCGCAGACATACAGACTCCCGATGGTGTGTTGCTGATGACCTGAGAATAGCAACAGCCCTTTCAGAAAAGAATCCGCTTAAAAATCATTCATCGACAGTCAATTCATTGTTGAGTTAAATTCAACGGTTCAGCCAAAACGTGCGTCTGTGCAACCTTTTTCTTATGGGTAAGCGTTTTTTCAGGCCATTCACGGCATTTTGCTTATGACCAAAGAAGCCTTGCATAACAAGGCCTGTAGCTAAACATCAGAACTGTGACCGCCGTCAAATGCGTTGTTGCGCCGCTGTTAAAATATGTTCAAAACTGATGGTAACCCGGAGCCGTAATATGAATTCCATCTTTACTGAAGAGAATCTGCTGGCCTTCACCACGGCGGCGCGTTTTGGCAGTTTCAGCAAAGCCGCCGCCGAGCTGGGTGTGACCACGTCGGCCATCAGTTACACCATCAAACGTATGGAGACCGGGCTGGACGTGGTGCTGTTTGTGCGTAACACCCGCAGCATCGAGCTGACCGAGTCCGGCTTTTACTTTTACCGCAAGGCCACCGATCTGCTGAACGATTTCTATGCCATCAGGCGTGGGATAGACACCATCTCTCAGGGCATCGAGGCGCGGGTACGCATCTGCATCAATCAGCTTTTGTATACCCCACGTCATACCGCGCGGCTGCTGCAGGTGCTGAAAAAGCAGTTTCCCACCTGCCAGATCACCGTCACCACGGAGGTCTATAACGGCGTCTGGGACTCAATCATCAATAACCAGGCCAATATCGCGATTGGCGCGCCGGATACGCTTCTTGACGGCGGCGGCATTGATTACACGGAGATTGGCGCTATCCGCTGGGTATTCGCCATCGCGCCGGAACACCCGCTGGCGTTTGTCCCGGAACCGATCGCGGAAAGCCAGCTGCGCCTCTACCCGAACATCATGGTGGAGGACACCGCGCACACCATTAATAAGAAGGTCGGCTGGCTGCTGCACGGGCAGGAGGCGATTCTGGTGCCGGATTTTAACACCAAATGCCAGTGTCAGATTCTGGGGGAAGGGATCGGTTTTTTACCGGAATACATGGCCCGGGAGGCCGTAGCGGACGGGCTGCTGGTGACACGACGCATTAATAACCCGCGTCAGGATTCGCGCATGCTGCTTGCCACGCAGCATGCGGCGACCGGCCAGGTTACGCGCTGGATCAAACAGCAGTTCGGCCCGCAGGGCGTACTGACCGGGATCTACAGCGACTTACTGTGGCGCACCTAGTTTCTCGTCTGAACCCAAAACGCATGGATAAGTCCAGGGAAGTAGCCCAGTATGGTCAGAAGGATATTCAGGATAAACGCCCAGCCCAGTCCCTTGCCAAGCAGTACGCCCAGCGGCGGGAGAATAATCGTAAAAACAACACGCCAAAAACCCATAAAGACTCCGTGCAAGCTAACCAATTGAAAATTATAAAAGAGACATCTCTAAGCGTAGTCAGTTTACGGGTAACTGCCATTCGGCTGGCGCGCTTTTACCTGCCTTTACCCTCTTTACACTGGCTTAAATCCTTCTTTAAATGCTCTACTACATAAAACACGATCGTAAGGAAACACCATGTCTCTTCCTCTGATTACGCCACAGCAGGCAAACGCGCTTATTGATGACGGCGCAAAGCTGATTGATATTCGCGATCCTGACGAATATGCCCGCGAGCATATTCCCGCCGCGCAGTCCGTGCCGCTGGACACCTTACCCGGCGCACTGAACGCCGGGGCGGGTGAAACGGTGATTTTTCACTGCCAGTCCGGGGCCAGAACATCGAACAACGCCGCACGTCTTGCCCAGGCGGCGTCGCCTGCTCAGGCCTTGGTGGTCGAGGGCGGTATTCAGGGCTGGAAACAGGCCGGACTGCCGACCGTAGAAGATAAATCCCAGCCGCTGCCGCTGATGCGTCAGGTGCAAATTGCTGCCGGGCTGCTGATTCTGTGCGGCGTGGTGCTGGGCTATACGCTCTCCAGCGGCTTCTTCCTGCTGAGCGGTTTTGTCGGGGCCGGGCTTCTGTTTGCTGGCCTGACCGGATTTTGCGGCATGGCAAGACTGCTCAGGGTGATGCCGTGGAACAGACATACCTCATAAGCAGTAATCGATGAACCCTGCTGTACCCGGCGTGTGACGTGGGCTACAGTGAAGATCGCTAAAACGATGAGGAGGTTCTATGTTTTCTGTCGGTGATTATGTGCAACCGCGTCAGGGCGGCCCGAAACTGAAAGTGCTCGAAGTGAATGGGGATAGCATTGTGGCCGTTCAGGCCAGCAATGAGCAGGGCGAGAAATATACCCTGAAGGCAGCGGAAGTTGCGCTGTACACCGAAGACGGTGATTTTGGCGTCTGCTAAACAGACAACCGGGCGGAGTCTTCCGCCCGGCTCACGCATTAGATCAGAAAATCATCCAGTGATTTGCCGTTTTCCAGCGCATTGGCAATAGGCTTCGGCGTGCGGCCCTGACCGGTCCATGTTTTCTCTTCACCGTTCTGGTCAATAAAGCGATATTTTGCTTCACGCGGCTTACGTTTTTTCGCCGATTTACCCGCATGCGCCAGCTCTACACCCAGCAGATCGGACGGTGAAATACCATCGGCTTTCATCCGTTCCAGCAGAGCATTAATTTTTTCCTGCTGCTCAGCGCGCTGTTGCTCTAATTCCGCCTGCTCACTACGTTTCTCTTCAGCAACGACCCTGACTTTTTCCAGCATTTCCTCAAGAACGTCCAGGGATAATTCACGCGCCATGGCGCGCAGAGTTCGGATATTATTAAGATTCTGTAACGTCAAAGACATATTATTTGAAAACCTTTTTTGTGGTGAGTCGTAAAATCAAAGCGAAGAATAATTCATTTCAAACATAATATCCACCCATCGACGCTTTTTGTCATTATTGTAAATATTTTTAAAGACACAGCTTATATTATCCGGATATCGCGTTGTCGCGCTGCTTTTAATAAACATTCATAACAACATAAACGGTCGGTTTTAAGGCAAATCACAGGAGGGTACGCTGCGCGCTGCGTGTCGCACGGTCGCCGCCCACGCATCGCAAGCAACTTGTTGATTTTGCGCATCAAAAAACAGGACGAGAAAGAAAATAACGAAGCGAGCAAAAAACCATCATCTTTAGAGGATTTTGTGGAAAAAACGCGAGTAAATAAAAATTTAACACTAGTTGTTAGTTTAAAGCCAGAAGGATACGCTATACACATCAACCAAACCAACCCAAATCACTAAGATCATTACTTTTGTGCGTCTCAAGGAGCTCAGCCATGTTCTCACCGCAATCTCGCCTGCGCCACGCGGTAGCGGATACTTTCGCGATGGTTGTCTACTGTTCCGTCGTGAACATGCTGATTGAAATATTCCTCTCCGGAATGACCTTCGAGCAGTCACTTTCTTCGCGTCTGGTAGCGATCCCGGTGAACATTATTATCGCCTGGCCTTATGGCTTATACCGTGATGCCGTGATGCGCTTCGCCCGCCGCATCAGCCCGTCTGGCTGGATGAAAAACCTGGCGGATGTGCTAGCCTATGTGACGTTTCAGTCGCCGGTGTATGTGGCGATCCTGTTGACGGTGGGGGCAGACTGGCATCAGATTGCCGCAGCGGTGAGCTCAAATATCGTGATTTCGATGTTGATGGGCGCGGTGTATGGCTATTTCCTCGACTACTGTCGCCGCCTGTTCAGGGTCAGCCAGTACAGCCAGGCAAAAGCCTGATATGAAGCGACTGGCGTATGCCAGTCGCAGTATTATTGTGCGTCGCCAAACAGTCCCTTCAGAAACCGCTCCAGCGCCATACGCGAGCTAAAACCATGCGGAATACCATAATGCTCGTGCGTCTCGCCGCCTAAATAGAGCGGAAATTGCTGGTAGTGATCGCAGGTTTTAATATCCGAGGCAGGCTCAGCAAATGACAGACTTCTGTCTTTCAGCGTCGGGTGAATAATAAGAGCGGTACGCCCCATTCTGGCTTCACGATTCACGTAAACATAATTCTCGCCACGGCGATAGCCATACGCTTTTGGCGTCACTTCATCCATGGTGAATCCCGCTTTTTCAAGAACGCGCGCCACCTCATCCGGTCGTAAATACATATCTTTTCCTCGTTATCTTTTCCTGCCCGGCAACCTTACAGTATTCAGCATTAGCAGGGCTTTCAGAATATTCCATAAACGGCCTGATGAGTCGTGACTCGCTTCAGATATTAAATTTCTGAACTAAACTAAACCAGAAGACAAAATTATGGAGGATCGTATGTTTAACAGACCGAACCAAAACGATATTAACGACGACGCTCAGGATATTCGTAATGATGTCAGCAGATTAGCGGACACGCTGGAGGAGGTGCTGAAATCCTGGGGCTCCGATGCGAAGGACGATGCGGAGGCCGCAAAACGTAAGGCTCAGTCTCTGCTGCGTGAGACACGCGCCCGAATGCATGGCCGCTCTCGTGCCACCCAGGCTGCCTGCGACATGGCAAATTGCGCCACCACCTTTGTTCGTGAAAAACCGCTGTGTACCCTGGGTACGGTCGCGGCGGTGGGTATTTTTGTTGGCGCCCTGCTTAGCCTGCGTAAGTAAGCGCGCGTTATCAGCCCCGGTTGCCTCTGGCGCCGGGGCTTTTCTTTGCCTGAAAGCCTGAAAAACCCGTGCAGCCTGCCCTGCCCCGCTGTGCTCATCATTGGGGCGCCATCAATCTGAATTTCCCATATCTTGTATGGTTGAAACTTAGCGCAACTACATCTAGTATTCCCTTTAGCAAGACACACACAACCTGACGCGATGCTTCGCGCCGTTCTCTTATTTTAAATGGAAATACGAATCATGAGCATTATTATTTACACTCGTAACGATTGTGTTCAGTGCCACGCGACCAAACGAGCTATGGAAAGCCGCGGGGTGGACTTTGAGATGGTGAATATCGATCTGGTGCCCGAGGCTGCCGATACTCTGCGTTCCCAGGGATTTCGCCAGCTGCCAGTGGTGGTGGCCGGGGAAACCAGCTGGTCTGGCTTTCGCCCGGACATGATTAACCGCCTCGCCGCGCAGGCCGCAAGGGCATGAGTGGGCTGGTCTACTTCTCCAGCAGCTCGGAAAACACGCTCCGCTTTATGGAGCGCGTCGGGCTGCCTGCGGTGCGCATTCCGCTCAACGAGCGGGAGCGTATTCAGGTAGACGACCCTTACATTCTGGTGGTTCCCAGCTATGGCGGCGGCGGTACGGCAGGTGCGGTACCGCGTCAGGTGATCCGCTTTCTCAACGATCCCCATAACCGCGCGCTTATTCGCGGCGTGATTGCGGCGGGCAATCGTAATTTCGGCGACGCCTTTGGTCGCGCCGGGGATGTCATCTCTCAAAAATGCGGCGTGCCGTATCTCTATCGCTTTGAACTGATGGGGACACAGCAGGACGTAGAGAACGTGCGTAAAGGAGTGAACGAATTTTGGCAACGACAACCGCAGAACGCGTAATGCAGGCGACACCGGACTACCACGCCTTAAACGCGATGCTTAACCTCTACGATCGCGAGGGGCGCATCCAGTTTGGTAAAGATCATGACGCCGTGGACGCCTTTTTTGCCGCCCACGTCCGTCCAAACAGCGTGACGTTCGCCAGCCAGGATGAGCGTCTCGACTACCTGGTCAACGAAGGGTATTACGAAGAACGCGTGCTCTCCCGTTACGACCGCGCCTTTGTGGTCAGGTTATTTGAGCGGGCCCACGCCAGCGGTTTTCGGTTCCAGACGTTTCTGGGCGCCTGGAAGTATTACACCAGCTACACCCTGAAAACCTTTGACGGCAAACGCTACCTTGAAAGCTTTGAGGATCGCGTGGTGATGGTGGCGCTGACCCTGGCCCAGGGCGATGAAGCCCTGGCTGAACAGCTGATGGAAGAGATCCTCTCCGGACGCTTCCAGCCGGCCACTCCGACCTTCCTTAACTGCGGCAAGGCCCAGCGCGGCGAGCTGGTCTCCTGTTTCCTGCTGCGCATAGAAGACAATATGGAGTCGATTGGCCGCGCGGTGAATTCGGCGCTGCAGTTGTCCAAACGCGGCGGCGGCGTGGCGTTTTTACTGTCTAACCTGCGTGAAGCGGGTGCGCCAATTAAGCGCATTGAGAACCAGTCATCCGGCGTGATCCCGGTGATGAAGATGCTGGAAGATGCCTTCTCCTACGCCAACCAGCTTGGCGCGCGTCAGGGGGCCGGGGCGGTCTACCTGCACGCCCACCACCCGGACATTCTGCGTTTTCTGGATACCAAACGCGAAAACGCCGACGAAAAAATCCGTATCAAAACCCTGTCGCTCGGCGTGGTGATCCCGGATATCACCTTTAAGCTCGCCAAAGAGAATGCCGACATGGCGCTGTTCTCGCCGTATGACGTTGAGCGAATTTACGGCAAAGCGTTTGGCGACGTGGCGATAAGCGAGCTTTACGACGAGCTGGTTGCCGACGATCGCATTCGCAAAAAATACATCAACGCCCGCGATTTCTTCCAGCGGCTTGCCGAAATTCAGTTTGAGTCCGGCTACCCGTATATCATGTATGAAGACACGGTAAACCGTGCGAACCCGATTGCCGGGCGCATCAACATGAGCAACCTCTGTTCGGAGATTTTGCAGGTCAACAGCGCGTCCACTTATGACGAGAATCTGGACTACGCCGACATCGGCAAAGATATCTCCTGCAACCTCGGGTCGCTGAATATTGCCCACACCATGGATTCCCCCGATTTTGGCCGTACGGTCGACACAGCGGTTCGCGGCCTGACGGCAGAATCAGACATGAGTCATATCCGCAGCGTGCCGTCCATTGAGGCAGGCAACGCCGCGTCGCACGCCATCGGCCTGGGCCAGATGAACCTGCACGGCTATCTAGCGCGGGAAGGCATCGCCTACGGCAGCCCGGAAGGGCTGGATTTCACCAACCTCTATTTTTACACCATCACCTGGCATGCGCTGCACACCTCTATGATGCTGGCGCGCGAGCGCAACCAGCGCTTCGCGGGCTTTGAGCAGTCGCGCTATGCCAGCGGGGAATATTTCAGTCAGTACCTGGAGGGCGACTGGCAGCCGAAAACGGAGAAAGTGCGCGCGTTGTTTGCCCGCGCCGGGATCGTTCTGCCCACGCGCGAAATGTGGCAGCAGCTGCGTGACGATGTGATGCGCCACGGCATCTATAACCAGAACCTGCAGGCGGTGCCGCCCACCGGCTCTATCTCCTATATCAATCACGCCACGTCGAGCATTCACCCGATTGTGTCGAAGATTGAGATCCGCAAGGAGGGCAAAACCGGGCGCGTCTACTACCCCGCCCCGTTTATGACCAATGAGAACCTGGCGCTGTATCAGGACGCGTATGAAATTGGCCCGGAAAAAATCATCGATACCTACGCCGAAGCAACCCGGCACGTGGATCAGGGCCTGTCGCTGACGCTCTTCTTCCCGGACACGGCCACCACGCGGGATATCAACAAAGCACAGATTTATGCCTGGAAGAAAGGCATTAAAACGCTCTATTACATTCGCCTGCGCCAGCTTGCGCTGGAAGGCACCGAAATCGAAGGCTGCGTGTCCTGCGCGCTGTAAGGAGAAAGGATGAAACTGTCACGCGTGAGTGCGATTAACTGGAACCACATTCAGGATGATAAGGACCTGGAGGTGTGGAACCGCCTGACCAGCAACTTCTGGCTGCCGGAAAAAGTGCCGCTTTCTAACGATATTCCGGCCTGGCAAACCCTGAGTCATGCCGAGCAGCAGCTGACAATCCGCGTCTTTACCGGTCTGACGCTGCTGGACACCATCCAGAATACCGTTGGCGCCCCCGCGCTGATGGCCGATGCGCTGACGCCGCACGAAGAGGCGGTGATGTCGAACATCAGCTTTATGGAAGCGGTGCACGCCCGCTCCTACAGTTCGATCTTCTCGACGCTGTGCCAGACCAAAGATGTGGATGCGGCCTACAGCTGGAGTGAAGAGAGCGAGTCACTGCAGCGCAAGGCCAACCTGGTGCTGGATTATTATCAGGCCGATGAGCCGCTGAAGAAGAAAATCGCCAGCGTGTTTCTGGAATCATTCCTCTTCTACTCCGGCTTCTGGCTGCCGATGTACTGGTCGAGCCGCGGCAAACTCACCAACACCGCCGATCTCATTCGCCTCATTATCCGGGATGAAGCGGTGCACGGGTATTACATCGGCTATAAGTACCAGAAAGGGCTGGAGAAAGTCAGTGATGTCAGACGCGAGGAGCTAAAAGGATTTGCCCTTGATTTGCTGATGGATCTCTATGATAACGAACTGAGCTATACCGAAGAGCTCTACGCCGGAACCGGCTGGGAAGAGGAGGTAAAAGCCTTCCTCTGTTACAACGCCAATAAGGCGCTGATGAACCTCGGCTACGAGGCTTTGTTCCCGCCCGAAATGGCCGACGTGAACCCGGCAATTCTGGCGGCGCTCTCCCCCAACGCTGACGAAAACCACGACTTCTTTTCCGGGTCCGGCTCATCGTATGTGATGGGTAAAGCGGTGGAAACAGAAGATGAGGACTGGGATTTTTAATGATCGCCTTAACGTTCATTAATTAAATATAAATATTCCAATTTCCTTCCGGATATTTCTCCTTCAGCTACACTGTCATCTCCACGACATATTCGCCTGAATCACTCCGATCCAGGCGAATTCTCCCGATGGCGCAGCAAAAAATTCACAAAAATTCAGATCGCGCTCAGCCCTTTACTCATGGGAAATTCAGCCGTTTCGCTTACTGCAAAATTCAACCCATAAGCAAACCCAGGGTTGCCTCAGAATCTGAGTATGTTAGGGTTATGCCCGTTAACAATTTACCATGGTAATCATATCGACATAAACAAATAACAGGACACTCTCTATTGCATGGCAATTAAATTAGAAGTGAAGAATCTTTATAAAATATTTGGCGAGCATCCGCAGCGCGCATTCAAATATATTGAAAAAGGCCTTTCGAAAGAGCAAATTCTGGAAAAAACCGGGCTATCGCTTGGCGTTAAAGACGCCAGTCTGGCCATTGAAGAAGGCGAGATTTTTGTCATCATGGGGTTATCCGGTTCGGGTAAATCCACTATGGTTCGCCTTCTCAATCGCCTGATTGAACCCACCCGTGGGCAGGTCCTGATTGATGGTGTAGACATTGCCCAAATATCAGATGCCGAACTCCGCGAGGTGCGCAGAAAAAAGATTGCGATGGTCTTCCAGTCGTTCGCCCTGATGCCGCATATGACGGTACTGGATAATACCGCCTTTGGTATGGAATTAGCGGGCGTTGCCGCCAGCGAACGTCAGGAAAAAGCGCTTGATGCATTGCGCCAGGTGGGGCTGGAAAATTATGCCCATGCGTATCCGGATGAGCTTTCCGGCGGCATGCGTCAGCGTGTAGGTTTAGCCCGCGCATTAGCCATTAATCCCGATATTTTATTAATGGATGAAGCCTTCTCGGCGCTTGATCCCTTAATTCGCACCGAGATGCAGGATGAGCTGGTAAAATTACAGGCCAGACACCAGCGCACCATTGTCTTTATTTCTCACGATCTCGATGAAGCCATGCGTATTGGCGACCGCATTGCCATTATGCAAAATGGCGAAGTGGTGCAGGTCGGTACACCGGATGAAATTCTGAATAATCCGGCAAATGATTATGTGCGGACCTTCTTCCGCGGCGTGGATATTAGCCAGGTGTTTAGCGCCAAAGATATTGCCCGTCGTACCCCGAACGGCATTATTCGTAAAACGCCAGGTTTCGGTCCGCGCTCTGCCCTTAAGCTTCTGCAGGACGAAGACCGTGAATACGGTTATCTGGTTGAACGCGGCAATAAATTTGTCGGCGTTGTCTCCATCGATTCTCTCAAAACCGCGCTCAGCGAAAACCAGGGAATTGATGCGGCGTTAATTGACGCTCCGCTTGCCGTGGATGCCGAAACGCCGCTCAGCGAGTTGCTCTCTCACGTCGGCCAGGCACCCTGTGCCGTGCCGGTTATTGGTGAAGAACAACAGTACGTCGGCATCATCTCAAAACGGATGTTGCTGCAGGCTTTAGATCGCGAGGGGGCAAACCATGGCTGATCAATCTAACCCGTGGGGCACCACAGAGGCAGCAGACAGCGCTGCGCAATCTGCCGATGCGTGGGGTTCCACGCCAGCACCGGCCGATGGCGGTGGCGCGGCAGACTGGCTCAATAATGCGCCAGCACCGGCACCAGAACATTTCAATATTATGGATCCGTTCCACAAAACGCTGATCCCCCTGGACAGCTGGGTAACGGAGGGGATCGACTGGGTGGTTACCCATTTCCGTCCCGTCTTCCAGGGGATCCGCGTTCCGGTGGATTACATCCTCAACGGCTTCCAGCAGCTGATGCTGGGCATGCCCGCGCCGGTGGCGATTGTGCTGTTCTCGCTGATCGCCTGGCAGTTTGGTAGTGCAGGTATGGGGATCGCCACGCTGATCTCGTTGATTGCGATTGGTGCCATTGGCGCGTGGTCGCAGGCGATGATCACCCTGGCGCTGGTGCTGACCGCCCTGCTCTTCTGCATTGTCATTGGTTTGCCTACGGGGATCTGGCTGGCGCGCAGTCCACGGGCGGCGAAGATCGTTCGTCCGCTGCTGGATGCGATGCAAACCACGCCAGCGTTCGTTTATCTGGTGCCCATCGTGATGCTGTTCGGTATCGGCAACGTGCCGGGCGTGGTGGTGACCATTATCTTCGCCCTGCCGCCGATTATTCGTCTGACAATACTCGGGATTAACCAGGTGCCTGCGGATCTGATTGAGGCCTCCCGTTCGTTCGGTGCCAGCCCACGGCAGATGCTGTTTAAAGTTCAGCTCCCGCTGGCAATGCCTACCATCATGGCGGGGGTTAACCAGACGCTGATGCTGGCGCTCTCGATGGTGGTGATCGCCTCGATGATTGCCGTTGGCGGGCTGGGTCAGATGGTACTGCGCGGTATTGGCCGCCTCGATATGGGGCTGGCGACCGTCGGCGGCGTGGGCATTGTGATCCTCGCCATTATTCTTGACCGCCTGACCCAGGCTGTCGGTCGTGATTCACGCAGTCGCGGCAACCGTCGCTGGTATACCACCGGCCCTGTCGGGTTACTCACCCGCCCATTCAGAAAATAAGGAACAACGATGCGACATAAGGTACTTTTTGCCACAGCGTTTGCCACCCTTGTCTCCACCAGCGCATTCGCCGCGGACCTGCCGGGTAAAGGCATTACCGTGCAGCCGGTGCAGAGCACCATTTCGGAAGAGAGCTTCCAGACGCTTATCGTCAGCCGCGCGCTGGAGAAGCTGGGTTATACGGTCAATACGCCGAGCGAAGTGGATTACAACGTCGGCTACACCTCGATTGCCTCCGGTGATGCGACCTTCACTGCCGTCAACTGGCAGCCGCTGCACGACGATATGTACGCCGCGGCTGGCGGTGATAAGAAGTTCTACCGTGAAGGCACCTTCGTGACCGGTGCGGCGCAGGGTTATCTGATCGACAAGAAAACCGCCGACCAGTACCACATCACCAATATTGAGCAGCTGAAAGATCCGAAGATCGCCAAACTGTTCGACACTAACGGCGACGGCAAAGCCGATATGATGGGCTGCTCGCCGGGCTGGGGTTGTGAAGCGGTGATTAACCACCAGAACAAAGCGTACGGTCTGGCGAAAACCGTCGACGTGAGCCACGGCAACTACTCGGCGATGATGGCCGACACCATCGCCCGCTTTAAAGAGGGTAAACCGGTGATTTATTACACCTGGACCCCGTACTGGGTGAGCGACGTGCTGAAGCCGGGTAAAGATGTGGTGTGGCTGCAGGTGCCGTTCTCCTCCCTGCCGGGCGAGCAGAAAGATATCGACACCAAACTGCCGAACGGCATGAACTATGGCTTCCCGGTGAATACGATGCATATCGTCGCCAACAAAGCCTGGGCGGAGAAAAACCCGGCCGCCGCCAAACTGTTCTCGGTAATGAAGCTGCCGCTGGCGGACATCAACGCCCAGAATGCGATGATGCACGCGGGCAAATCGTCTGAGGCGGATGTGAAGGGCCACGTTGACGGCTGGATTAAAGCCCACCAGCAGCAGTTTGATGGCTGGGTGAAGGAAGCGCTTGAGGCGCAGAAGTAAGTTTTTCCCCTCACCCCGGTTCTCTTAATCATTCCCTCTCCCTGTGGGCTGAGGGATCCCCAGTAATTTTTTACCGAAAGCGACGAAAGTTGTTTCAGGAAAATGAATGACTTACAGCGACGCCCTGGTCCGGCTGTAAATCGCTGAGGCGTTTCCTGCAGGCCGGGGCGAGGCGCAGGGATGCGCCGAGAGGGCGGCTTTACAGGGACGTTACATCCGCCCGTCCCCGATAAGCCGGAAGGAATAAGCCGAAGGCACCGCGAAGCGGCGATTTACCGCCGGGAGCCCGGGTCGCCAGGGCGGTGGCGATTGAGCCGCCCTGGCACGTTCACAAGTCATGCCGTTACAGAGTAGCAAGGAACATAAAGTGAACGGAATGACCTCTACAGCCATATGTTCCCCCTCACCCCAGCCCTCTCCCTCAAGGGAGAGGGGGTCCTCCGTGCAGGCATTATTTTATGGGGAACCCTCAGCCCTGTGGGAGAGGGTTAGGGTGAGAGATCCAACCGCACCATCCCCTAAACCGCACAATCCATCACCCAACAATCCCCCATCCTTCACAATCATTGGTTATTATTGTTTCCGGAAAAATAATCACTTAACTAATGATTTCTGAAACCCATGACAAAAACATCTCAGGGGCTTAGCCCCGCGCTTATTCTTTTAATGTCCGTGGCAACGGGTCTGGCGGTCGCCAGTAACTACTACGCTCAACCTCTGCTCGATACCATCGCCCGGGCGTTTAACCTTTCTGCCAGCTCGGCAGGCTTTATTGTCACCGCCGCCCAGCTCGGCTATGCCGCCGGGCTGCTGTTCCTGGTGCCGCTCGGCGATATGTTTGAGCGCCGGATGCTGATTGTCTCCATGACCCTGCTGGCCGCAGGTGGCATGCTGATCACCGCCAGCAGCCACTCTTTAACAATGATGATTATCGGCACCGCGCTGACGGGTCTGTTCTCCGTGGTGGCGCAAATTCTGGTTCCACTGGCCGCCACCCTCGCCGCACCGGAAAAGCGCGGCAAAGTGGTGGGCACTATCATGAGCGGCCTGCTGCTGGGGATACTGCTGGCACGTACCGTAGCAGGTCTGCTGGCCAGCCTTGGCGGCTGGCGTACCGTCTACTGGGTGGCAAGCGTGCTGATGGTGGTGATGGCGCTCGCGCTCTGGCGCGGCTTGCCGAAGGTGAAGCAGGAAAATCACCTGAACTATCCTCAGCTTCTGGCCTCCGTGTTCAGCCTCTTTACCCGGGATAAACTCCTGCGCACCCGCGCGCTGCTGGGATGTTTCACCTTCGCCAACTTCAGCATCCTATGGACGTCGATGGCCTTTCTGCTGGCCGCACCGCCATTTAACTATTCCGAAGGGGTGATTGGTCTGTTTGGTCTGGCCGGTGCGGCGGGGGCGCTCGGCGCGCGTCCGGCAGGCGGGCTGGCCGATAAGGGCAAATCCCACATGACCACCAGCGCGGGGCTGATACTGCTTCTGCTCTCCTGGGCAGCCATCTGGTACGGTCATACCTCCGTGCTGGCGCTGATCGTCGGCATTCTGGTGCTCGACCTCACCGTACAGGGCGTGCATATCACTAACCAGACCGTGATTTACCGCGTGAAGCCAGACGCGCGAAACCGTCTTACTGCCGGATACATGACCAGCTACTTCATTGGTGGTGCTGCGGGCTCGTTAATTTCCGCCTCGGCGTGGCAGCATGGCGGGTGGACAGGCGTGTGCGCGACAGGAGCCGTTGTCGCCGCGCTAAACCTGGTAGTATGGTGGCGCGGATACCATCGTCAGGAAGCCATTCACTAAGTTTTACATAGCTTTGGGCCTCTTAGGGTGTAAAGGGGCCCCTCACTCTGTTAATGTAAACGTAATCATTTATCCCAGAAATTTTAATGTGGGTGACATATTTTCAAACGGCATGAATAGTTCAGACCCCTGTCCTCACATCCTCTCTTCCGCGGGTTCATCCCTCTCTCTTTCTGTGCTCACCGGGTCACGGACTTACCCGGCGCTTTCTGATAGTGACATTAGTTTGGCGGATTTAACCGCACAAATAATTCATTTACATTATTTGTCACTGTCGTTACTATATCGGCTGTAATTAATGAGGTTATGCCCAAATGGATAGTTCGTTTACGCCCATTGAACAAATGCTTAAATTCCGCGCCAGTCGTCATGAGGACTTCCCGTATCAGGAAATCCTGCTGACCCGCCTGTGCATGCACATGCAGGGGAAACTGCTGGATAATCGTAATAAGATGCTGAAAGCTCAGGGGATTAACGAGACGTTATTTATGGCGTTGATTACGCTGGAGTCTCAGGAAAACCACAGTATTCAGCCGTCTGAGCTGAGCTGCGCGCTGGGTTCGTCCCGTACGAACGCCACCCGTATCGCTGATGAGCTGGAAAAGCGCGGCTGGATTGAACGCCGTGAAAGCGATAACGACCGCCGTTGCCTGCATCTGCAACTGACCGACAAAGGTCACCAATTCCTGCGTGAGGTGCTGCCACCTCAGCACAACTGCCTGCACAAACTCTGGTCTGTCCTCAGCACAAGCGAGCGCGACCAGCTTGAGCACATCACTCGCAAGCTGCTCACCCGTCTGGATCAGATGGATGAAGATGGCGCCATCCTTGAGGCGCTGCGCTAACGCGACGACACGCTCGAACATCCAGATTTAATAAAAGAAAACTGACAGGCCAGCACGTTACACTGCTGGCCTTTCTGACAACAGGTCGGCTCAGCCGATGTGAAAATAAGAAGATCGTGGAGAACAACAATGAGCGCAAATGCGGAGAACACAACCCCGCAGCAACCGGCCAACAAGAAAGGCAAACGTAAGAGCGCCCTTCTTCTGTTGACCTTGCTCTTTATCATTATTGCCTTGGCATATGGGATCTATTGGTTTTTAGTATTGCGTCATGCAGAAGAGACAGACGACGCATACGTGGCAGGGAATCAGGTACAAATTATGGCGCAGGTGTCGGGCAGCGTGACGAAAGTCTGGGCTGACAATACCGACTTTGTGCAAAAAGGGGATGTGCTGGTCACGCTGGATCCGACCGACGCTCAACAGGCGTTTGAAAAAGCACAGACCGCGCTGGCCTCCAGCGTGCGTCAGACCCGTCAGTTGATGATCAACAGTAAGCAGCTGCAGGCCAACATCGACGTGCAGAAAACCGCACTCGCCCAGGCACAGAGCGACCTGAACCGTCGCGTGCCGCTCGGTACCGCCAATCTGATTGGCCGTGAAGAGCTGCAGCACGCCCGCGATGCCGTTGCCAGCGCCCAGGCGCAGCTGGATGTGGCTATTCAGCAGTACAACGCTAACCAGGCGATGATTCTCGGTACCAGCCTTGAAAACCAGCCTGCGGTACAACAGGCGGCGACCGAAGTGCGTAACGCGTGGCTTGCCCTGCAGCGTACCAAAATCGTCAGCCCAATGACCGGCTACGTCTCCCGTCGTTCCGTACAGCCAGGCGCGCAGATCAGCCCAACCACGCCGCTGATGGCGGTCGTGCCGGCGGACAATCTGTGGGTTGATGCGAACTTTAAAGAGACGCAGCTTGCCCATATGCGTATCGGCCAGACCGCAACTGTTATCAGCGACATTTACGGCGACGACGTGAAGTACACCGGTAAAGTGGTGGGTCTGGATATGGGTACCGGCAGCGCCTTCTCGCTGCTGCCTGCGCAAAACGCCACCGGTAACTGGATCAAAGTGGTGCAGCGTCTGCCCGTGCGTATCGAGCTTGATCCTAAACAGCTGGCAGACCATCCGCTGCGTATTGGCCTCTCCACGCTGGTAACGGTGGATACCGCTAACCGCGACGGCCAGATTCTGGCAAGCCAGGTACGTAGCACCCCGGCTTATGAAAGTAACGCCCGTGAAATTAGCCTCGATCCGGTCAACAAGCTGATCGATGACATCGTGAAGGCAAACGCCGGTTAATCCGAAGGTGAGCGTTATGCAACAGCAAAAGCCGCAAAAACCGCTGGAAGGCGCGCAGCTGGTCATTATGACCATTGCGCTGTCGCTGGCGACATTCATGCAGGTGCTGGACTCCACCATCGCAAACGTGGCAATCCCGACGATCGCCGGGAACCTTGGCTCGTCATTGAGCCAGGGAACCTGGGTCATTACCTCGTTCGGGGTGGCAAACGCCATTTCCATTCCGATTACCGGCTGGCTGGCGAAGCGCGTCGGTGAGGTGAAGTTGTTCCTGTGGTCAACGGTGGCGTTTGTGCTGGCCTCCTGGGCGTGCGGGATGTCCAGCAGCCTGACGATGCTGATTTTCTTCCGCGTCATCCAGGGGATTGTCGCCGGGCCGCTGATCCCCCTTTCGCAAAGTTTGCTGCTGAGTAACTACCCGCCTGCAAAACGCTCCGTCGCGCTGGCGCTGTGGTCAATGACCGTGATCGTCGCGCCTATCTGCGGACCGATTCTCGGCGGGTACATCAGCGATAACTACCACTGGGGCTGGATCTTCTTCATCAACGTTCCGATTGGAGCGGTTGTGGTTCTGATGACGTTGCAATCCCTGCGCGGTCGTGAGACCCGTACCGAACAGCGGCGAATCGACAGCATTGGTCTGGCGCTGCTGATCCTCGGTATCGGTAGTCTGCAGATCATGCTCGACCGGGGTAAGGAGCTGGACTGGTTCAACTCGCAGGAGATCATCATCCTGACCATTGTCGCGGTGGTGTCGCTGAGCTTCCTGATTGTCTGGGAGCTGACGGACGACAACCCGATAGTCGATCTCTCGCTGTTTAAGTCGCGAAATTTCACCATCGGCTGTCTGTGTATCAGCCTCGCCTATATGCTCTACTTCGGCGCGATTGTTCTGCTGCCGCAGCTGCTGCAGGAGGTGTATGGCTATACAGCGACCTGGGCGGGTCTGGCCTCTGCGCCTGTTGGGGTGATCCCGGTGCTGCTGTCGCCGATCATTGGCCGCTTTGCCCATAAGCTCGACATGCGCAGGCTGGTGACTTTCAGCTTCATTATGTATGCGGTGTGCTTCTACTGGCGCGCGTATACCTTTGAACCGGGGATGGACTTTGGCGCCTCTGCGTGGCCGCAGTTTATTCAGGGCTTCGCGGTAGCGTGCTTCTTTATGCCGCTGACCACCATCACGCTGTCTGGCTTACCGCCTGAGCGTCTGGCGGCCGCATCGAGCCTGTCGAACTTTACCCGTACATTGGCGGGCTCCATCGGGACATCGATCACCACCACGCTGTGGACAAACCGGGAATCGATGCACCATGCGCAGCTGACCGAAGCGGTAAATCCGTACAACCCGAATGCGCAGCAGATGTATAGCCAGCTTCAGGGGATGGGCATGACGGAACAGCAGGCGTCCGGCTGGATTGCCCAGCAGATCACCAACCAGGGGCTGATTATCTCGGCTAACGAGATTTTCTGGATATCCGCGGGGATCTTCATCGTCCTGCTGGGGCTGGTGTGGTTTGCCAGACCGCCGTTTGGTGCCGGCGGCGGAGGGGGTGGCGCGCACTAGTCCTCTGCGTGAAATGCCCGGTGGCGCTACGCTTACCAGGTCTAGGATATGTGCACATCCGGCAAAACCCGCGCTGTTGTCCAAAACGCGACAGCAATTGTCACATCCGATAAAGCAGCGCTCCTGAAATCGATTCACGATAGTGAAAAGACAACAGGAGCGCATCATGCTGAACACACCCGCCGACAAGTACCAGCCTTATCCCGTTATTTCTCTTCCCGACCGTCGCTGGCCTGGGCAACGCATCACCCATGCCCCGCGCTGGCTCTCAACCGATTTACGCGATGGCAACCAGGCCCTGGCCGAACCCATGGACAGCACGCGCAAGCTGCAGTTCTGGGATCTGCTGTTAAGCTGCGGGTTTAAAGAGATTGAAGTTGCCTTTCCTTCTGCCTCGCAGACGGATTTCAACTTTGTTCGCCAGTTGATTGAAGAGAATCGCATCCCGGATGACGTCACAATTCAGGTGTTAACCCAGGCACGAGAAGACCTGATCGTCCGGACCTTTGAATCGTTACGTGGCGCGAAACAGGCCACCGTCCATCTGTATAACGCCACCGCCCCGCTGTTTCGCCGCCTGGTATTCGGCCTGGAGAAAGCGCAAATCGTTGAGCTGGCAACACGCTCCACGCGGCTTATCCGCACGCTGTGCGAAGAGAACCCGGAGACGCGCTGGCAGTACGAATACTCCCCGGAGACCTTCTGCTTTACCGAGCCGGAGTTTGCGCTGGAGATTTGTGAAGCGGTGGCGGAGATCTGGCAGCCCTGCGCCGAACGGCCCATGGTGATCAACTTACCGGCCACCGTTGAGGTCAGCACGCCAAACGTGTATGCCGATCAGATCGAGTATTTCTGCCGCCACTTTAGCCGTCGCACCGATGTTTGCATCAGCGTTCACCCGCATAATGACCGCGGCACCGGCGTGGCCAGCGCAGAGCTGGCGGTGATGGCGGGTGCGGACCGGGTGGAAGGCTGTCTGTTTGGCAACGGCGAACGCACGGGCAACGTCTGCCTGGTAACGCTGGCGATGAATCTCTACAGCCAGGGGATCAGCCCGAATCTCAACTTTAGCGATATGAACCGGGTGGTAGAAGTGGTGGAAGCCTGCAACCAGCTTCCGGTACACCCGCGCCATCCGTGGGCGGGACGGCTGGCCTATACCGCCTTCTCGGGCTCGCATCAGGACGCCATCAAAAAAGGCTTTGATGCCCGCAAACCGGGCGAGCGCTGGGAGATGCCGTACCTGCCCGTCGATCCGCAGGATATCGGCTGCACGTATGAAGCGGTGATCAGGGTTAACAGCCAGTCCGGGAAAAGCGGCAGCGCCTGGCTCATCGAGCAGAATCATGGTCTGAAGTTGCCCCGCGCGTTGCAGCAGGATTTTAGCCAGCATGTGCAGCAGGAGACCGATCGCCATGGTAAAGAGATGACGCACCACGCCCTGTGGCAACTGTTTCGCAGCCGCTACGGGCTGGTCGCAGACCCACACTTTGCCCTGCAATCTTATCGCAGCGACAGTCAGCAGGACGGTCAGTTACGTTTGACGGCAAGCGTCGTGACGCAGGGCGCAACGCGCCAGCTTGAAGGCCATGGCAACGGGCTGTTATCCGCGGCAGCCAGTGGGTTAAGCCGCTGGCTCAACACCCCGTTTGTGATTAAAGACTACCACGAACATACGCTGGGGGAGCGCAGCGACAGCCGCTCGGTGGCTTACATCCGCTGCCTGTTCCAGGACGGCAGCAGCCGTTGGGGAGTGGGCATTGACAGTGACGTGGCGCGCGCCTCGCTCCAGGCGCTGTTTAATGCGGTGAGCTGTCTTTGAAGTAATCGCTGGGTGATGTCCCCATCACCCGGCGAAACATCGCGGTAAAGGCGCTGTGGCTACCGTAGCCCAGATCCAGCGCCACGCGTAACACGGGCTGCCCCTGAGCCAGCCGTTGCAACGCCTCCAGCAGGCGCGCCCTTCTCAACCACTCTGCGTAGCGTAAACCGGTCTGCTGTTGAAAATGACGGTTCAGTGTGCGCTCGCTCATGCCTGCGCAGCTCGCCGCCTCAGTACTGCTCCAGCTTTCACCGGGTGCCTGGCGGATCCGCTGGCAAAGCTGGCGTAACGGCTCGCTTTCCGGTTCCGGCAGATGAAACGGCAGCACTGGCATCAAACGGATCTCATCCAGAATCAGCTCATACACCCGCTCGTCGCGGCTCCCCGGCGAGTAAGACTCATCAAGCAGCAGGGAAGCGAGGATCAGTTCGCGTAACAGCGACGAGATCTGCACGATCTGGCAGGTTGCAGGGAGATCGGCCCGCGCCAGCGGATCGATAAACAGCGTACGCGCCGCCACGTTGCCGGTGATGCGAAGCGAGTGTTGCGTTCCTGCTGGCAGCCAGACGCCACGGCCCGGCGGAACAACCCAACAGCCCGATGCGGTATCCACTCTTACCACCCCGCTCAGGGTGTGTAGCAGCTGGGCACAGTCGTGCTGGTGCCACGGCTCGCTGTCACCATGAACGTAATCATGGGCAAACGGAACGAGGGGACGATGGGTAAAGGAGAAGGTAGACGTTGTGGTCATGGGTTAAACAACCCTCACCCTACCCTCTCCCGGTGGGAGAGGGAAAAGGTGCACTAGATGTGCAGTTCCTGCAGTTTTTCTTTTGGCAGGGCCAGCTCTTCGTTGCTGTTGACGCGAACATCACGCTCGATGATGTGACGCGCGATCTCCTGGGCTTCTTCCAGAGAGTGCATCTGGTATGTGCCGCACTGGTAGACGTTCAGCTCGGGGATCTGGTTCTGCTCTTTTACCTTCAGCACGTCCTGCATGGCCGCTTTCCAGGCATCAGCAACACGCTTCTCTTCAGGCTGGCCGATCAGGCTCATGTAAAAACCGGTACGGCAGCCCATCGGAGAGATATCGATAATCTCCACGCCGTTACCGTTCAGGTGGTCACGCATAAAACCAGCAAACAGGTGTTCCAGGGTATGAATGCCTTTCTCTGGCATCACTTCTTTATTCGGCACGCAGAAGCGCAGATCGAAAACGGTGATCGTGTCGCCGTGCGGAGTGTTCATGGTCTTCGCCACGCGGACTGCAGGTGCTTCCATACGGGTATGGTCGACAGTAAAGCTATCTAATAACGGCATACGTCACCTCCGATAGTGATTTTTTTTAAAATAAACTGAACTCTTCTACAGAATGCACGTCTGAGTATATGAAAGACGCGCATTTGTTATCATCATCCCTGAATTCAGAGATGTATATTTTGGCCACAGCGATGTGGCCTTTTTCTTTTCTGCTTAAGCCTGCTTCGCCAGGAACGCCTCAAACGACTCCGTATCCGCCGCTTCGACCTCTTTCTGACGTACGACAGACGCATCGCGCTCCGCCGCAAAATCCGCTTCGCTCAGGATCTCTAATGGCTCCTGCATCAGCATTTCACGGTACTCCGCGGAGAGTGCACGCCCTGTTCCGCCGATGCCCTGTTCAATCATAGAACGCAGAATACGCGCCGAGAATGTCAGCTCCGGGTTATCAAAGCATTCCACTAACTGGTCGCAGACCTGTTGATACGCTTCGCCACCGTAAAGGCTGTCCATTGTCTGGGCAACGCGCTTCAGGTCGCGGAACAGATCTTTACCCACTTTCTGCAGCGGGAACTGCGCCGTTTCACAGCCGATACCCAGCGTCAGGCCCGGTTTGCGCCCTTCCAGGATCACGCGGTTCCAGTTAGTGCGGGTACAGAGCAGTTCGTCTGAACTCATTTCCGGCGCATCGGCCAGCACACACCAGACCATAAACAGATCCAGGAAGCGAACCTGCTGCTCATCAACACCGACCGGTGAGAACGGGTTGATATCCAGTGAGCGCACTTCAATGTATTCGATCCCGCCGCGCTGCAGCGCATCCGACGGGGTTTCACCGCTGCGCGACACGCGCTTCGGACGAATCGGTGCGTACAGTTCGTTTTCAATCTGCAGCACATTGCTGTTGATTTGCAGACGTTTGCCGTCTTTTTCGAGGCCGATTTTCTCGTACTCTTCCGACGGGGTTTTGATCGCCCGCTTCAATCCTGCCACATATTCGTGCAATTCGTTAAACGTAATACCGAGATTGCTTTGCGATTTATTGGTATAGCCAAGGTCGCTCAGACGCAGCGAGGTGGCATACGGCAGGTAGTACATTCCGCACGCGGTCTTCTCGAACGGCAGCGTCGTCGGTTTCCCCTGCAGGAACGAGGAGCATATAGCCGGAGACGCACCAAACAGGTAAGGAATAACCCAGCCAAAACGGTAATAGTTGCGGATCAGGCGGAAATAACCCGCGGAGATCGCGTCCTTATCCGTTTCACCGCATTTCGCCTGCCAGAAAGCCATCGGCAAAGAGAAGTTGTAATGTACGCCTGAGATCGTCTGCATCAACGCGCCGTAGCGGTTTTTCAGACCCTCGCGATACAGCGTTTTCAGTCGACCGATATTCGACGTGCCGTATTGCGCCAGCTCAATCTCCTGCCCCTGCTCGATATAGCAGGGCATGCTGAGCGGCCACATACGCTCATCGCCCATATTTCGGGCGGTGTAGCGATGGATGTCGCGCAATATCGTCAGCATATGATCAATATCACCGTCCACCGGAGTGATAAATTCCAGCAGTGCTTCAGCGAAATCGGTAGTGATCCATTTATGTGTCAGCGCCGAGCCTAACGTCTTCGGGTGACCCGTCGTCGCTAAGCTGCCATCCGCGTTTACGCGCAGCGTTTCACGCTCAAGGCCACGCTGAATACCCTTCAGTGCCTGAGGGTGGTTTTCCAGCCAGGCCAGCGCCTGTGATACGTCCGGGATCAAATTGACCTCCCGCCTGTCAAAGTAATGTTACTCAGCATAATTGTAATGGTTGACGATTGAAGGTCGCGTATTCATTCCACCAATTAGTGCCACCACGTCATACCCTGTAGTGTTGCCCACGCCATAAGAACATAGCGCAACGCCTTGCCAAGGCACAAAAAAAAGAGCACCGGCCCCCAGGAGATGCGCATCCATCCCGCCAGCAGACACAGTAAATCGCCTATTACAGGCATCCAGCTTAATAACAGCGTGGCAGCGCCATAGCGTTTTAGCCAGCCGACTGCCTTTTCCTGCCAGCGCGATTTTTCACGCAGCGGAAAGAAACGCCCAAGAATAACGTTAGTCAGCCCTCCAAGGCTATTACCCATTGTTGCTATTAACACAAGCAACCAGGGCTGACTCACGCCAGACAACAGCATCGCCACCAGCACCACTTCCGAATTACCCGGTAAGAGCGTAGCACTTAAAAAACTGCTGGCGAATAATGATAAAAGTGACAGCGCGTCACTCACAGTAAGCGAACATCCACCGCATCCATTCCGGCAGCACGCGCGGCCTGAATGCCAAAGTCGGCATCTTCAAAGACAACGCATTTTGCCGCCGGCACACCCATTCGTTCTGCACAAAGCAGGAAGGTGTCCGGTGCGGGTTTGTGATTTTTAACATGGTCGGCGGCAACCACAGCAGAAAAATAGTGGCGCAGGCCAAGATGATTGAGCAGCGCTTCGGCGATGGCGCTTTCGCTGCCCGTGCCGACCGACATCGGGCGACGTCCGTGCCACTCTTTTACCACGTCAATAAGCGGCAGAGGACGCACGGTATCCAGCAGGATAGCTTTGACTGCATCGGTTTTTTCACGCGCGAGCTGGTGCGGATCGAGATCGGCCTGATTAAGTTCAATCACGGCCTGTGCGATACGCCAGGTAGGAGATCCGTTGAGGGCAATCATCGCCTGGAGATCGAAGCGCATACCGTAACGTCCAAGAACGTCCGTCCAGGCCTGGCGATGCGTGGGTTCGGTATCTAGAAGCGTGCCATCCATATCGAAGATCAAACCGTCATACTGTGCGTACATCGTGCTCTCGCTAACCGATTAACAAAGGGTTACTTTATCGTAAACGGGCGTTTTTGTCGCTGACAGAGAGTGTGATTGCTGACGGAACGTCGAAGGAATAAACAAACCAGGAGAAGATGGTGCATCCGGGAGGATTCGAACCTCCGACCGCTCGGTTCGTAGCCGAGTACTCTATCCAGCTGAGCTACGGATGCATCGGGATTTACTGCTATTGCTGCTGATACTTGGTGTCACTTCAAAAGCAACACAAAGTAATAGATGGTGCATCCGGGAGGATTCGAACCTCCGACCGCTCGGTTCGTAGCCGAGTACTCTATCCAGCTGAGCTACGGATGCATCAGGGTACTGCTTTCAGAAATAGTAAATGGTGCATCCGGGAGGATTCGAACCTCCGACCGCTCGGTTCGTAGCCGAGTACTCTATCCAGCTGAGCTACGGATGCATCGGGATTTACTACTGTACTGCTCGATGTTCATATCACTTCTAAAGCAATATGAAGTAATAGATGGTGCATCCGGGAGGATTCGAACCTCCGACCGCTCGGTTCGTAGCCGAGTACTCTATCCAGCTGAGCTACGGATGCAAAATGGCGGTGAGGCGGGGATTCGAACCCCGGATGCAGCTTTTGACCGCATACTCCCTTAGCAGGGGAGCGCCTTCAGCCTCTCGGCCACCTCACCACACAACGCCTCTTTCGAGTGCTTCGAGCCACTCGTTAAGAGCTTCTCGTCGCTGCGTGGCGCATATATTACTTTCTGGGACTTATAAGTCAAACAATTTTCCAAAAGCTTTTATCGTTTGCACAAATCACACGCAATTCGCATGTAAAAGCCGCAAAGAGAGTGTTTTATAAGCGGATTTTGCAGGTATCCTCACAGAAATCTATGAAGAGAAGCGTGTGGTTTGGACGAGATAAGCTGGCGAGAGTGGTTAAAAACAGAGCGATTGAAATCGAACGGTAACTTTAAGCAGGAAAAATAACAGGAGGGGTTGCGTCTCGCCCGACAGCGAGACGCGACAATATCAGTAACTGGACTGCTGGGATTTTTCAGCCTGGATACGCTGGTAGATCTCTTCACGGTGGACAGATACTTCTTTAGGAGCGTTAACACCAATACGTACCTGGTTACCCTTTACCCCTAAAACTGTCACGGTGACCTCATCCCCAATCATGAGGGTCTCACCAACTCGACGAGTCAGAATCAGCATTCTTTGCTCCTTGAAAGATTAAAAGAGTCGGGTCTCTTGTATCCCGGCATTATCCATCATATAACGCCAAAAAGTAAGCGATGACAAACACGTAAAGTGTAAGCAGTCACGGCATCACATTCTGTTAAACGTAAGTTTAGCCGATATACACAAACTCAACCTGACTTTATCGTTATCGATAGTGCAGTGAACAAGACGCCATAACGTTACCGCTATGGCGTCTGTTTGTGCTTTGTAGTTATTACAGTTTCGCGCTTACCCAGCTTTCAACGCTGGCCAATGCCGCAGGAAGTGCCGCCGCATCCGTACCACCGGCTTGCGCCATGTCCGGACGACCGCCACCTTTGCCACCCACCTGCTGGGCAACCATGCCAATCAGTTCCCCTGCTTTAACGCGGTCTGTCACATCCTTAGAGACGCCCGCAATCAGAGAAACCTTACCTTCTGCTACCGTCGCCAGTACGATAACCGTCGAACCAAGCTGGTTCTTGAGATCGTCGACCATGGTACGCAGCATCTTAGGCTCTACACCTGCCAGATCGCTGACAAGCAGTTTGACGCCCTTAATGTCTACAGCCTTGCTGGAGAGGTTTGCACTCTCCTGCGCCGCAGCCTGCTCTTTCAGCTGCTGCAGCTCTTTTTCCAGCTGGCGAGTACGATCCAGCGCAACACGCACTTTCTCGCCCAGATTCTGGGTATCGCCTTTCAACAGCTGCGCGATATCGTGCAGTTGGTCGCTCTGCGCATGCAGGCTGGCAATCGCGCCTTCACCGGTCACCGCTTCAATACGACGCACACCTGCCGCCGTACCGGATTCAGAAATGATGCGGAACAGACCGATATCACCGGTACGCGATGCGTGTGTACCACCGCACAGCTCGGTAGAGAAGTCGCCCATGCTCAATACGCGAACACGGTCGTCATATTTCTCACCAAACAGGGCCATCGCACCTTTTTTCTTCGCCGCGTCGAGATCCATAATGTGGGTTTCGATTGGCAGGTTACGACGGATTTGCGCGTTCACCAGATCTTCCACCGCACGGATCTCAGACGGTTTCATCGCTTCAAAATGCGAGAAGTCGAAACGCAGCACTTTGTCGTTAACCAGAGAACCTTTCTGTGCAACATGCGTTCCCAGAACCTCACGCAGTGCAGCGTGCATCAGGTGCGTTGCCGAGTGGTTAAGACGGATGCGTGCGCGGCGCGCTTCATCAACATTAGCCTGAACGCCCTCGCCCACTTTCAGGGAGCCTGAAACCAGTTTACCCAGATGACCAATCGCCTGGCCGTATTTCTGAGTGTCGTTCACGCTGAAGCTGAAACCGTTGCCTTTCAGTTCGCCTTTATCGCCAACCTGACCACCGGATTCCGCATAGAACGGGGTTTTATCCAGAATGACAACTGCATCCTGACCTGCGCTGATGCTGTCTACGGCTTTGCCGTCAACAAACAGGGCGGTCACTTTGCCAGTCAGTTCCAGCGCTTCATAACCTTTAAATTCAGACGCGCTATCCACGCGGATCATCGCGTTGTAGTCTGCGCCAAAACCGCTGGACTCACGCGCACGACGACGCTGCTCCTCCATCGCCGCTTCGAAGCCCGCTTCGTCCACTTTGATGTTGCGCTCACGGCAAACGTCCGCCGTCAAGTCAACCGGGAAGCCGTAAGTGTCGTACAAGCGGAAGGCGGTTTCGCCATCCAGCGTGTCGCCCTTAAGCTTAGCGAGTTCTTCATCCAGCAGCGCCAGACCACGCTCCAGCGTACGGGCAAACTGCTCTTCTTCAGTCTTCAGTACTTGCTCAACCTGCGCCTGCTGGCGTTTCAGCTCGTCACCTGCAGAACCCATTACGCCAATCAGTGGCCCAACGAGCTTATAGAAGAAGGTGTCCTTCGCGCCCAGCATGTTGCCGTGACGGATAGCACGACGAATGATACGACGCAGCACATAGCCACGGTTTTCATTCGACGGAATAACACCGTCAGCAATCAGGAACGCACAGGAACGGATATGGTCTGCGATTACGCGCAGTGATTTGTTGTTCAGATCGGTCGCGCCAGTCACTTCTGCAACGGCTTTGATCAGGGTGCTGAACAGATCAATTTCGTAGTTGGAGTTAACGTGCTGCAGAACAGCCGCAATACGCTCCAGGCCCATACCGGTATCAACGGACGGTTTTGGCAGCGGCTCCATGGTGCCGTCGGCCTGACGGTTGAACTGCATGAAGACGATGTTCCAGATCTCAATGTAGCGATCGCCGTCTTCTTCAGGGCTGCCTGGAGGGCCACCCCAGATGTGGTCGCCGTGATCGTAGAAGATCTCGGTGCACGGACCGCAAGGGCCGGTGTCACCCATCTGCCAGAAGTTGTCAGACGCGTACGGTGCGCCTTTGTTGTCACCGATGCGAATAATACGTTCGCGCGGGATACCGACTTCTTTTTCCCAGATTTCGTAGGCTTCGTCATCGGTTTCATAGACGGTAACCCACAGACGCTCTTTCGGCAGGTTGAACCAGTTTTCACCGGTCAGCAGTTCCCACGCGTATTGAATAGCATCATGTTTGAAATAGTCGCCGAAGCTGAAGTTACCCAGCATTTCGAAGAAGGTATGGTGGCGCGCGGTGTAACCGACGTTTTCCAGGTCGTTGTGTTTACCGCCCGCACGCACGCAACGCTGTGAGGTTGTGGCGCGGGAATAATTACGCTTGTCGAGACCAAGGAACACATCCTTGAACTGGTTCATCCCGGCGTTGGTAAACAGCAGAGTTGGGTCGTTGTTCGGCACCAGGGAGCTGCTGGCAACAACCTGGTGTCCCTTACTATGGAAAAAATCGAGAAACGCCTGACGGATCTCAGCGGTGCTCTTGCTCATAATTATCCTGAAATCAAGCTAACGAAATGTCGTAGCAAGCCGGTATCGGTAAACCCCTGGACAGACCTGCTACTGGAAAAAGTGGGAATAAGATAAGTTTTCTTTGGTGGGAAGTAAAATCCCGCATGCGTTCAATCGGCAAAATTACGCCAGATATCCTGAATATCTTCCATCAGAAAGCCGCGGTAGAGCAAAAAGCGCTGGATTTTGACTTTTTCTGAAAATTCACGCGGCAGCGGTTCACCGTATTTACGAATCGCCTGCTCTTTTGCCAGCGCACACCAGTCGGTGTCACAGTCGCGCATCGCTTTTTCGATGGACTCACGGGCAACGCCCTTCTGGTTCAGCTCCTGACGGATACGCGCCGGACCGTATCCCTTACGGCCACGGCTGGCCAGGAACCGGGAAGCAAAACGGTCGTCATCCAGATAGTGATGCTCGTAGCACCAGGCAATCACCCGGTCATAATCTTCCGCGATGGCATCAATCTCTTCCGGCCCATTTTTACTCATCACCGGGGCCGACAGTTTACGCCGCAGCTCTTGTTCACTGTGGTCACGCACGGCAAGGATCCGCACCGCGCGGTCCAGTAATCGCGCATAAGCGGGTCGACGCGTTGTGGATTCGCTCATAAAAAACCTGCTGGTTCTGAAATGCAAAAAGGGCCGCATCAGCAGCCCTTCATTTTTAAACGAAAGCCTTAAAAGTCTTCGTTAGTTTCTTCAGCATCCGCACCATCAACCACAAAATCAGGTTTAGAGTCCTGGTTGTTCAGCAGAAGCTCACGCACTTTCTTCTCGATCTCTTTCGCTGCAGCCGGGTTCTCTTTCAGCCAGGAGATCGCATTCGCTTTACCCTGACCAATTTTATCGCCGTTGTAGCTGTACCATGCGCCCGCTTTTTCGATCAGCTTCTCTTTCACGCCCAGGTCAACCAGTTCGCCGAAGAAGTTGATACCTTCACCGTAGAGAATCTGGAATTCAGCCTGTTTGAACGGCGCGGCGATCTTGTTCTTCACGACCTTCACGCGGGTTTCACTCCCCACCACGTTCTCACCTTCTTTCACCGCGCCGATACGGCGGATATCCAGACGGACAGAAGCATAGAATTTCAGCGCGTTACCACCAGTAGTGGTTTCCGGGTTACCGAACATCACGCCAATTTTCATACGGATCTGGTTGATGAAGATCAGCAGCGTATTGGACTGCTTCAGGTTACCGGCCAGCTTACGCATTGCCTGGCTCATCATACGTGCCGCGAGGCCCATGTGAGAGTCGCCGATTTCGCCTTCGATTTCCGCTTTTGGCGTCAGCGCAGCAACGGAGTCGACCACGATAACGTCAACCGCACCGGAACGCGCCAGCGCGTCACAAATCTCCAGCGCCTGTTCACCTGTATCTGGCTGAGAACACAGCAGGTTATCGATATCCACGCCCAGCTTACGAGCATAAACAGGGTCCAGCGCGTGCTCGGCATCGATAAAGGCACAGGTTTTACCTTCACGCTGCGCCGCGGCAATCACCTGCAGCGTCAGGGTGGTTTTACCGGAGGATTCTGGCCCGTAGATCTCTACGATACGGCCCATTGGCAGACCGCCCGCGCCGAGCGCGATATCCAGAGAAAGCGAACCGGTGGAGATCGTTTCCACATCCATGGTACGGTCTTCACCCAGGCGCATGATGGAGCCTTTACCGAATTGCTTTTCGATCTGGCCCAGTGCTGCCGCCAACGCTTTCTGTTTGTTTTCGTCGATAGCCATTATTACTCCTGTCATGCCGGGAGAAGCGACTGTGCTTCACCGTGGATTTCTGTTCTGTTGGTGCAATTATACTGTATGGTCATACAGTATCAAGTGTTTTGTAGAAATTGTTGCCAGAGCGTTTTTAACGCATAAACGGTGGCCTGACGACGCACGCTTTCACGATCACCGCTAAAGCACTCGCGACGCGTGATCCCTTCACCTTTAGAGGTGGCAAAACCAAACCAGACGGTGCCGACAGGCTTCACGTCACTGCCGCCGTCCGGGCCGGCGATACCGCTAATAGAGATGGCATAATCTGCACGCGCCGCTTTTAGCGCACCAATCGCCATCTCAATCACTACCGGTTCGCTGACCGCGCCATGCTGTTCAAGCGTGGATTCATGCACGCCAATCATTTGCGCTTTAGCTTCGTTACTGTAGGTCACAAAGCCGCGTTCAAACCAGGCGGAACTGCCTGCAATATCGGTAATGGCTTTAGCAACCCAGCCGCCGGTACAGGATTCGGCAGTCGTAATAGTCGCGCCACGTTGCTTAAGCGCCAGTCCTACGACTTCGCTAAGCTGCATCAATTCATGGTCAGTCATTCTCGCTCCGGGCATCAGAAAAACGTGCAGCACAAGATAGCACTTTCTCGTCAGATATGGAGATGAGGATCATGTTTTACGAGGGGGGTTCAGAAAAAAGCCGATGCGAATGCACCGGCTAAGAAAAGGTTACTTCATGCTCCTGGCGAGGGTATTTACGTTATGGCGAAACGCCTTAACGTAGGTATCCGCCACGCCGCCTTTGGCCGACAGCGCCTCCGGGTAAAGTTCGCCCCCCGGCTGCGCACCGGTGGCCGTGGCAATTTGTTTAACCAGGCGCGGGTCGAGCTGGTTTTCCATAAACCAGGTTTTCACCCCGTCCGCTTTAATCTGATTGATAATCTCAGCCACCTGCGCTGCGCTGGCTTCGCTCTCTGACGACAAGCCCTGCGGCGCAATAAAGGTTACGCCATAGGCGCGGCTGAAGTAGCCGAAGGCGTCATGGCTGGTGAGGACTTTACGTTTTACCTGCGGGATCTGGCTGAACTGCGTTTTGGCCCAGCTGTCCAGTTGCATAAGCTGCGCGATATAGGGTTGACCGGTGGCCTCCAGCGCCGCCTTATCTTCAGGATCGGCTTTTACCAGACCGGCAAGGATATTTTGCGCATACAGTGCCCCGTTCGCCGCGCTGTTCCAGGCATGCGGATCTGTCACGGTTTTCCCGTCCTCTTCAAGCGTGTGGGTTTTCACCCCGGTCGAAGCCACCACCAGTTGGCCCTTAAATCCGGAGGCCTTCACCAGCCGGTCGAGCCAGCCCTCCAGCCCCAGACCGTTCACCACCACCACATCGGCCTTGCTGAGCGCCGCACTGTATTTCGGCGACGGTTCAAAGGTATGCGGATCGCCGTCCGGCCCCACCAGCGTGGTCACATTGACCCGGTCGCCCCCTACCTCACGCGTGATATCTCCCAGAATGGAAAAACTGGTGACCACATTGAGCGTTTTCGCCATTACGCCCTGTGACAACATCCCGAGCGCGAGCGCCATTATTAACCCTGTACGTTTCATCATTTCCCCTTGCGTTAAAAAAGCGCACGCAGGCTGCCAGCCAGGTGGCTTCGTGTGCCAAATAAAACAGAAATAAAGAACAGCGCGCTGGCGGTCAGCACGATGGACGGCCCGGCGGGTAAACTCACCGCCCAGGAGAGGCTTAACCCCAGCCATGCGCAAAAAACGCCGCTGATGCCCGCCAGGCAGAGCAACCCTGGCAGGGTGCGCACCCAGCAGCGTGCCGCCACCGCCGGCAACATCATCAGCCCGACGGCCATCAGCGTGCCGAGAACCTGAAATCCGGCCACCAGGTTAAGCACCAGTAGCGCCAGAAACAGCCCGTGCAACAGGCCGGGCAGCCAGCGGGCGTTAACCTGTAGCCAGGCGGTATCGAACGCCTCAGTCACCAGCCCACGATAGAAAACTGCCAGCGTCACCAGCGTGAAGATGCACACGCCAGCCACAAACAGCGCGGCGTCGTTATCCACCGCCAGAATGGAGCCAAACAGCAGGTGCAGCAGATCGACGTTCGAACCACGCAGTGACACCAGCGTCACGCCCAGCGCCAGCGAGCCGAGATAGAACCCGGCAAAACTGGCGTCCTCTTTGAGCGGCGTACGTCGACTGACCAGCCCGGCCACCAGTGCCACGGCGATCCCGGCGATAAACCCGCCGATGCTCATCGCCAGCAGTGACATACCGCTCAGCAGATAGCCCACCGCAACGCCGGGTAAAATGGCGTGTGAAAGGGCATCGCCCATCAGGCTCATCCGGCGCAGTTGAAGGAAAACGCCCAGTGCCGTGGTGCTGACGGACAGCGCCAGGCAAACCACCAGCGCGCGACGCATAAAGCCGTATTCGATAAATGGCTGAAAGAAGAGATGCCAGATCATGCCACCCTCACCCGCTCGGTTTTCCAGTGCGGAATAGCCGTATCCAGCCGTAGTGTTTGCGGAAAATGACGCGATACGCGCTCGCTGTCATGCAATACCGCAAGCAGGGTCTGGCCCTGCATGTACATCTCAAGCATCAGGTCCATCAGCACATTACAGGTAGCTTCATCGACGCCGGTAAAAGGTTCATCCAGCATCACCAGCGGCGCCTGTTGCACCAGGATCCGCGCAAATAGCATGCGCTGAAACTGGCCGCCGGAGAGTGCATCGATGGTAGATAACGCCATGGCGTCCAGCCCGACACGCTCCAGCGCGCTGGCAATGCGCGAGCGTGTTTCCCGACGAAAGCCGGAAAAGAGCGACACACGCGGCCAGCAGCCCATACTCACCACATCCTGCACCGTCAGCGGAAACTGCGCCTCCAGCGCGTGACGCTGTGCCAGCCAGCCAATCACCGGGCGTTTCTCCTGCCAGCGAAAACGGCCGCTCACCGGCGGAATAAACCCGGCGAGCGTTTTGAGCAGCGTGGATTTTCCACATCCGTTGGCCCCGATAATGGCGGTCATACTTCCGCGTTCAATTACGCCCGACAAGGCACGCGTAACGGGCATGCGGTCGTAACCCGCAACCAGTTCATTCATGACAATCATGGCAATGCCACCGCCCAGCGCACGGCCAGCCCGATAAACACGATAATCACCAGCGCCAGCAGAAACCTAACTGCCGCAGACAAAGAGAAAAGGGACGTTGACATGTTGACACCACATTAAATGTTATAACGTAACAATAATGAAAGGCGATTGAGATGTAAATGGCGCGTTTGCAAAGGGAGTGTGGCGAAATGTTTCTGCAAAATTCCCCTCTCCCGTGGGAGAGGGAGGAATAAAGCGACTTACTGACTAAACGGCGATGCCGCAGGGACACGCGCCTGCGATACCGCCAGGCCCAGCTGCCACACGGCCATCGCATAGTGCGTGCTGTGGTTATAGCGGGTGATGGTGTAGAAGTTTGGCATACCGTACCAGTACTGATACCCGGTTCCTACATCCAGACGCAGCAGGCTCACCTGATCGACATTACCCAGCGGCTGCGTTGGCGTTAAACCTGCCGCCGTCAGCTGCGCAACGCTGTATTTGGTTTTGAAGCCGTTTTCCAGACCAAACGCTTCGCCGTTAGCCTGCACGGCAACCTGCCCACCCGGCGTCCAGCCGTGTGCCTTGAAGTAGTTCGCCACGCTGCCGATGGCATCCACCGGATCCCACAGGTTGATGTGACCATCTCCGTTAAAGTCGACGGCATACTGCTTGTAGGAAGAGGGCATAAACTGGCCGTAGCCCATCGCTCCGGCAAACGACCCTTTCAGATCGAGCGGGTCATCCTGTTCGTTACGCGCCATCAGCAGGAAGGTTTCCAGCTCGGAAGAGAAGTACTCGGCACGACGCGGATAGTTAAACGAGAGCGTGGCCAGCGCATCAAGAATGCGTGTTTTGCCCATCACGCGGCCCCAGCGCGTTTCCACGCCAATAATGCCGACGATGATTTCAGGCGGCACGCCGTAGACCTGCCACGCGCGATTGAGGGCATCTTCATACTGATTCCAGAACACCACGCCATTTTGCACGTTGTCCGGGGTAATAAACTGTTTGCGATAGCGCAACCACGCACCGTTTGGCCCGGTTGGCACCTGCGCTGACGGTGCCTGCCTGTCCATCAGACGCAGCACGTAGTCCAGACGTTTCGCCTGCGACAAGATTTCATGCAGTTGCTGTCTGTCAAAGCCGTGTTTGCTCACCATTTTATCGATGAACTGTTCGGCCGCCGGGTTATTCGCGAAGTCGCCCCCCATCTGCATCATATTGTGCTGCGGCTCCAGCAGGAATCCTCCTGAAGGCGCGCCAGCCGTCTGCACAGCGGCTTCAGTCTTGGGTTTACTACTACAGGCGGACAGCAGAATAAGCGCAGGTAACAACGCTGCATAACGACGCTTGAACATGGGACATCCATTTAACGGGTTCGATAAGAACCCAGTATGGTAAAGCATCCGCAACACCTCAAGGAAGCGGTACGCGCCTTACCCACCAAATCTTTACGCTCCTCAACGCAAATCTGCGCTTTTTTCAACCAAAATGCGTCTCCCCCGCCCATTAACTTTCAAAATAATCCATTTTTCTTTCATTGTGAGATCTGATTAACACTTTAAAACCTTTCAAAGTGATTATTATTAGTCCCAGTAATACAAAACAAGAAAAGCCTCACAGGAGAGAAGAATGATAGAAACCATCACCCACGGCGCCGAGTGGTTCATCGGGCTATTTCAGAAAGGCGGAGAAGTCTTCACCGGCATGGTGACCGGGATCCTGCCCCTGCTGATCAGCCTGCTGGTGATCATGAACGCGCTGATTAATTTTATCGGCCAGCAACGCATTGAACGCTTCGCCCAACGCTGTGCCGGGAACCCGTTATCCCGTTACCTGCTGTTGCCCTGCATTGGAACCTTCGTTTTCTGCAACCCCATGACCTTAAGCCTCGGCCGCTTTATGCCAGAAAAATACAAGCCGAGTTATTACGCCGCCGCCTCATATAGCTGTCACTCCATGAACGGCCTGTTCCCGCATATCAACCCGGGGGAATTGTTTGTTTATCTCGGCATTGCCAGCGGCCTGACCACGCTTGGCCTGCCGCTCGGCCCACTGGCGGTGAGCTATCTGCTGGTCGGCCTGGTCACCAACTTCTTCCGTGGCTGGGTGACCGATCTCACCACCACCATTTTTGAGAAAAAAATGGGCATCCAGCTTGAGCAACGCGTTCATTTGTCAGGAGCCACAGCATGAGCCGGATCCGCATTGAGAAAGGCACGGGTGGCTGGGGCGGCCCGCTGGAGTTCGACGCCACCGAAGGCAAAAAAATCGTCTATATCACCGCAGGCACACGCCCGGCGATTGTCGACAAACTACGCGAGCTGACCGGCTGGGAAGCGGTCGACGGTTTCAAAGAAGGCGAACCACCGGAGGCGGAAATCGGCGTGGCAGTTATCGACTGCGGTGGCACCCTGCGCTGCGGCCTCTATCCGAAGCGTCGCATTCCGACGGTGAATATTCACTCCACCGGAAAATCAGGACCGCTGGCGCAGTACATCCTCGAAGACATTTATGTCTCAGGCGTGAAGGAGGACAACATCACGCTGGTGAATGGTACGCCCGCGCCGCAAAAAGCCGCACCGCGTGATTACGACACCAGTAAGAAGATCACCGAGCAGAGCGACGGCCTGCTGGCGAAGGTCGGCATGGGAATGGGATCCGCCGTGGCGGTACTGTTCCAGTCCGGGCGCGACACCATCGACACGGTGCTAAAAACCATTCTGCCGTTTATGGCCTTCGTCTCCGCGTTAATCGGCATCATCATGGCCTCCGGTCTGGGAGACTGGATCGCCCACGGCCTCGCCCCGCTTGCCAGCCACCCGCTCGGTCTGGTGACGCTGGCGCTGATCTGCTCCTTCCCGCTGCTGTCGCCGTTCCTCGGCCCGGGGGCGGTGATTGCTCAGGTCATCGGCGTCCTGATTGGCGTGCAGATTGGTTTGGGCAACATTCCTCCGCACCTGGCTCTGCCTGCGCTGTTTGCCATTAACGCTCAGGCGGCCTGCGACTTCATTCCCGTTGGCCTGTCGCTGGCCGAAGCGCGCCAGGACACCGTACGCGTGGGCGTGCCGTCTGTGCTGGTCAGTCGTTTCCTGACGGGCGCACCGACGGTGCTGATTGCCTGGTTCGTTTCCGGCTTTATTTATCAATAAGAGGTTCCTGCGATGACCGTGATTTATCAGACCACCATCACCCGCATCGGCCAGAGCGCGGCCGATGCGCTCAGCGACCAGATGCTGATCACTTTCCGTGAAGGTGCACCGGCAGATATCGAAGAGTTTTGTTTTATCCACTGCCACGGCGAGCTGCACGGAGCGTTAAAGGCAGGAAGCCAGCTGGAGCTGGGCGACACCCGCTATGCCGTCACCGCCGTGGGCGACGTGGCCGAGCAAAACCTGCGCGAGCTGGGCCACATCACCCTGCGGTTCGATGGCCAGCCGCAGGCAGAGTATCCCGGCACGGTTCACGTGGAGGGGCCGGTTCCGCAGGCTGTTACCCCAGGCTGCACATTAAAATTTGTTGCGTAATTAAGGAGAGCGTTATGAGTCAGGTTGCCGTTGTCATTGGTGGAGGACAAACCTTAGGAGAGTTTCTCTGCCGTGGGCTTGCCGCAGAAGGTTACCGCGTGGCGGTAGTGGATATTCAGAGTGAGAAAGCCGCCCGCGTGGCGGATACCATCAACACCGAGTTTGGTGAGGGGATGGCGTACGGGTTTGGTGCCGATGCCACCAGCGAGCAGAGCGTCATGGCGCTGGCTCGCGGGGTAGACGAGATTTTTGGCCGTACCGACCTGCTGGTCTACAGCGCAGGGATCGCGAAAGCGGCGTTTATCAGCGATTTCGAACTGGGGGACTTTGACCGCTCGCTGCAGGTGAATCTGGTGGGTTACTTCCTCTGCGCCCGCGAATTTTCCCGTCTGATGATCCGCGACGGCATTCAGGGGCGCATCATTCAGATCAACTCCAAATCGGGCAAAGTGGGCAGCAAGCATAACTCCGGCTACAGCGCGGCGAAATTTGGCGGCGTAGGGCTGACCCAATCTCTGGCGCTGGATCTGGCCGAATACGGGATTACCGTTCACTCGCTGATGCTGGGCAACCTGCTGAAGTCGCCAATGTTCCAGTCGCTGCTACCTCAATATGCCACCAAGCTTGGCATCAAAGAAGACGAAGTGGAGCAGTATTACATCGACAAAGTGCCGCTGAAGCGCGGGTGCGACTATCAGGACGTGCTGAACATGCTGCTGTTTTACGCAAGCCCGAAAGCCTCGTACTGCACCGGCCAGTCGATTAACGTCACCGGTGGGCAGGTGATGTTCTGATCGAGCAGTCTGATGCCCTCACCCTCTCCCACCGGGAGAGGGAATATAACAAGGAGCCGATATGGTAACCGCACTCATCACCGTCGCCGCCCTCGCCTGGATCTGCCAGATGGCATTCGGCGGCTGGCAGATCCATCAGTTTAACCGCGCGTTTGACGCCCTGTGCCAGAAGGGCCGCGTGGGCGTCGGGCGCTCCGGGGGGCGCTTTAAACCGCGCGTTGTGGTTGCAATTGCGCTGGATGAACAGAATCGGGTATGCGACTCCCTCATCATGCGCGGGATGACAGTGTTTGCCCGCCCGGTGAAAATTCAGGCAATTAACGGCATATCGTTGCAGGCATTACAGCCTGATGTGATCTTCCCCCACGATCCACTCTGTCAGAATGCACTATCATTAGCGCTTAAATTGAAACATGGATAATTTCGTTGTGAACGCGATAAGCTTGCGAAATTATCATTTCGCAACGTAAGGAACGAAGCGCCTATGAAACCTCGTCAGCGGCAGGCGGCCATTCTTGAGCATCTGCAAAAGCAGGGAAAATGCTCAGTAGAAGAGCTGGCCCACTACTTTGACACCACCGGCACAACGATACGCAAGGACCTGGTATTGCTCGAAAACGCAGGCGCGGTCATTCGAACCTACGGTGGGGTGATGCTCAACAAAGATGAAGCCGACCCACCTATCGATCACAAAACCCTGATCAACACCCACCAGAAAGCGCTGATAGCCGAAGCCGCGGTGAAATTTATCCATGATGGTGACTCCATTATTCTTGATGCGGGCAGCACCGTCCTGCAGATGATCCCGCTGCTCAACCGCTTTAACAACATCACGGTGATGACCAACAGTCTGCACATCGTCAACGCCCTGGCAGAGTTCGACAGCGAACAAACCATTCTGATGCCCGGCGGTACCTTCCGTAAAAAATCGGCGTCCTTTCACGGCCAGCTGGCGGAAAATGCCTTCGAACACTTCAGCTTTGACAAACTGTTTATGGGCACCGACGGCATCGACCTGAACGCTGGTGTTACCACGTTCAACGAGGTGTTCAGCGTCAGTAAAGCCATGTGCAACGCCGCCCGGGAGGTGATTTTGATGGCGGATTCCTCGAAGTTTGGCCGTAAAAGCCCCAACATTGTCTGCAGCCTTGAAAGCGTCGATACGCTGATTACCGACGCAGGGATCGATCCGGCGTTCAAAAAAGCGCTGGAAGAGAAAGGCATCGATGTGATCGTAACGGGAGAAAAAGATGAGTGATTTTCTGTTAAACGCAGGCCGTCAGACCCTGATGCTGGAGCTACAGGAGGCCAGCCGCCTGCCGGAACGGCTGGGCGACGATTTTGTCCGCGCCGCCAACACCATCATCCAGTGCGAAGGCAAAGTGATTGTCTCCGGGATCGGCAAGTCCGGCCACATCGGCAAGAAAATTGCCGCGACGCTGGCGAGCACCGGGACACCGGCGTTCTTTGTGCACCCGGCTGAAGCCCTGCATGGCGATCTGGGGATGATCGAAAGCCGCGACGTGATGCTGTTTATCTCTTACTCCGGCTCGGCCAAAGAGCTGGATCTCATCATCCCGCGCCTGCAGGAAAAATCGATCGCCCTGCTGGCCATGACCGGTAAATCCCGCTCGCCGCTGGCGCTGGCGGCCAAAGCGGTGCTGGATATTGCCGTGGAGCGCGAAGCCTGCCCGATGCACCTCGCCCCCACCTCCAGCACCGTCAACACCCTGATGATGGGCGACGCGCTGGCGATGGCGGTCATGCAGGCTCGCGGTTTCAATGAAGAAGATTTCGCCCGTTCACACCCTGCCGGGGCACTCGGCGCCCGCTTGCTGAATAACGTTCACCATCTGATGCGTACCGGCGATGCCATCCCGCAGGTCAAACTCGACACCAGCGTGATGGACGCGATGCTGGAACTGAGCCGCACCGGGCTGGGACTGGTCGCCGTCTGCGACGATACGCGGCAGGTTAAAGGCGTCTTTACCGACGGCGACCTGCGCCGCTGGCTGGTGGGCGGCGGCAAGCTGGAGGCACGCGTCTCAGAAGCGATGACCTCTGGCGGGTTAACGCTGAATGCCAACAGCCGCGCCATTGAAGCCAAAGAGGTGCTGATGAAACGTAAAATCACCGCCGCGCCGGTGGTGGATGACGCTGGCCGCCTGTGCGGCGCCATCAACCTGCAGGATTTCTACCAGGCAGGCATTATTTAACCCTTCAGTCCCAGACGCTTCGCCAGCCGGTGCAGGTTGGCGACGTCCATTTCCAGCGCCCGCGCGCACGCCGCCCAGCTGCGGTTGTTCTGTTCCAGCGCGCGGGTAATCATCTGACGCTGAAATTCTTCCGTCGCTTCACGCAGATTCTCGTTCACGCTTTCAGGCGCAGCGGGCTTCACGGACGGTATATTTTCATCATGCAGGGCAAAATGGCGCGCATGAATCACGATGTCATCCCCCGAGCGCGTCGCCCGCGCCAGCACCACCGCGCGATGGATGGCGTGCTCCAGCTCGCGTACGTTACCCGGCCAGCCGTAGGTCAGCAGATGGCCTCGCGCCCCCGGGCTTAATACCACGCGCGACAAGCCCATTTTGAGCCGACACTGTTCGCAGAAAAAACCCGCCAGCAGCACCACATCGTCCCCACGCTCGCGCAGCGGCGGCACGGTAAGCGGAAAAACACTCAGACGATGGAACAGATCGGCGCGGAAATTGCCGTTCAGCACCGCTTCGCGCAGGTCGCGGTTGGTTGCCGCCAGCACGCGCACGTTGACCCGTAAGCTGCGGTCGTCTCCCACGCGCTGAATATCACCGTACTGTAATACGCGCAGCAGCTTGGCCTGCAGCGACAGCGAAAGCTCGCCTATTTCATCGAGGAACAGCGTGCCGTTATCGGCCATTTCAAACTTGCCGCTGCGGTTGCTGATAGCCCCGGTAAATGCCCCTTTGACGTGACCAAACAGCTCGCTTTCCGCCACGCTTTCCGGCAGTGCGGCGCAGTTAAGGTAGACCAGCGGGTTGGCCGCACGCGGTGAAGCTTCGTGAATGGATTTCGCCACCAGCTCTTTACCGGTGCCGGTCTCACCGAAGATCAGCACGTTCAAATCGGATGCCGCGACGATCTCAATCTCTTTTTTGAGTTGTACCATGCCTGGCGAGAGGCCAATCATCTCCGTATGCGCGACCTGTTCAAACGCCGCCGGGCTGCCGGGAAGAATATTCTGGCTCTCCAGCTGTTCAATCAGCAGAGCATTGTTCAGCGCCCCGGCCGCCAGGGCCGCAATCAGGCGCAGCTCCTCGTCGCTGAAGGTATCGAACTGGTCCGGCGACATGCCGTCGAGGGTCAACGCCCCAATCAGGTTTTGTCCGGCAAACAGCGGCAGGCCGATACAGGCGTGCACCTTCAGGCTCTCCTGTCCGGGTATAAGGCCGTCGTACGGGTCGGGCAGATCGCTGTCTGCCGGAAAACGCACCACGTCACCCGCCCGGGCGATGGTTTCCAGCCGCGGGTGGCCTTCCAGCGTAAAGCGTCGCCCGAGCACGTCCTGCGCCAGCCCGTCGATGGCCAGCGGAATAAACTGCCGTCCCTCGTAGCGCAGCAGCGCCGAAGCATCGCAGTCCAGCACGTGGCGCAGCGTGGAGATCAGCCGCTGAAAACGATCCTGATGCCCGATGCCGGTTTGCAGTTCAATGGCGATTTTCGCCAGCACGTCTACGGAAAAGCTCATGTCTGCCTCGCTGTCATTTTGACAATACATAGTGTCATATTGACATCTTTAACGATAGTCATAATGACTACCCATTCGGGGGGGGATAAAAAATTAATTCATAAAAATCAATAAAATAAAAGTTGGCACGCAAGTTGATATAGACAAAACAACTTTTTCAACACGCCGTATTATTTGAGGTTGCTATGTCTATTCTGGTTAAAAATAACATTCATTGGGTTGGTCAACGTGACTGGGAAGTGCGTGATTTTCACGGAACGGAATATAAAACGCTGCGCGGCAGCAGCTATAACAGCTATCTCATTCGTGAAGGTAAAAACGTGCTGATCGATACCGTCGATCATAAATTCAGCCGCGAGTTCGTGCAGAACCTGCGCAGTGAAATCGATCTGAACGACATCGACTACATCATCATCAACCACGCGGAAGAGGATCACGCCGGGGCGTTGACCGAGTTGATGTCCCACATTCCGGATACCCCGATCTACTGCACCACCAACGCCATCGACTCCATCAACGGTCACCATCACCATCCGGAGTGGAACTTCCACACCGTGAAAACCGGCGACACGCTGGATATCGGTAACGGTAAACAGCTGATCTTCGTAGAAACCCCGATGCTGCACTGGCCGGACAGCATGATGACCTACCTGACCGGCGATGCGGTGCTGTTCAGCAACGACGCCTTTGGTCAGCACTACTGCGACGAGCGCCTGTTTAACGATGAAGTGGATCAGACCGAGCTGTTTGAACAGTGCCAGCGCTACTACGCCAACATCCTGACCCCGTTCAGCCGTCTGGTGACGCCCAAAATCACCGAGATCCTCAGCTTCAACCTGCCGGTGGATATGATTGCCACCTCCCACGGCGTGGTATGGCGTGAAAACCCAACCCAGATCGTTGAGCTGTACCTGAAATGGGCGGCGGATTATGAGGAAGACCGCATCACGATTTTCTACGACACCATGTCCAACAACACCCGCATGATGGCAGACGCCATCGCCCAGGGCATCAACGAGGTGGACCCAAACGTGGCGGTGAAAATCTTCAACGTGGCGCGCAGCGATAAAAACGAGATCCTCACCAACGTCTTCCGCTCTAAGGGCGTGCTGGTGGGCACCTCCACCATGAACAACGTGATGATGCCGAAAATTGCTGGCCTGGTGGAAGAGATGACCGGCCTGCGCTTCCGTAACAAACGTGCCAGCGCCTTTGGCTCCCACGGCTGGAGCGGCGGCGCGGTAGATCGTCTCTCCACCCGCCTGCAGGATGCCGGTTTTGAGATGTCCATGAGCCTGAAGGCCAAATGGCGCCCGGATCTTGACGCGCTGGAAGTCTGTCGTCAGCACGGCCGCGATATTGCTCGTCAGTGGGCGCTTGCACCGCTTCCTGAGGCCGCAGCACTCCCCGCCGAACAGCCGCAAACCTGTGCCGGGGCAGCCAGCGCCGATCTCGGTCCACGCATGCAGTGCAGCGTCTGCCAGTGGATCTACGACCCGGAACTGGGCGAGCCGTTGCAGGACGTGGCTCCAGGTACGCCGTGGAGTGAGGTACCGGACAACTTCCTCTGCCCGGAATGTTCCCTCGGAAAAGACGTCTTTGACGAACTGGCAACGGAGGCAAAATGAGCAACGGTATCGTCATCATCGGCTCGGGCTTTGCCGCCCGCCAGCTGGTGAAAAATATCCGCAAACAGGACGCTAACGTGCCGCTGACGATGATCGCGGCCGACAGCATGGACGAGTACAACAAGCCCGATTTAAGCCATGTGATTAGCCTGAACCAGCGCGCCGACGATCTCACCCGCCAGACGGCGGGGGAGTTCGCGGAGCAGTTCAACCTGCGTCTGTTTCCGTACACCTGGGTCACCGATATTGACGCCGATGCCCACGTGGTAAAAGCGAAAGATAAAACCTGGCAGTACGACAAGCTGGTGCTGGCGACGGGGGCCTCTGCGTTCGTGCCGCCGGTTACCGGCCGCGAGCTGATGATGACGCTCAACAGCCAGCAGGAGTATCGGGCCAGCGAAACGAAGCTTCGTGATGCAAAACGGGTAATGATTGTTGGCGGCGGTTTGATTGGCACCGAGCTGGCGATGGATTTTTGTCGGGCGGGTAAAGCCGTCACCCTGGTCGACCACGCAGCAAGCATTCTGTCGGCCTTGATGCCTGCAGAAGTAAGCAGTCGCTTACAGCACCGTCTGACCGACATGGGTGTGCATCTGCTGTTGAAATCGCAACTGCAACATCTGAGCGAAACCGAAGGCGGCATTCGCGCGACGCTTGACCGCAATCGCAGCCTGGAAGTCGATGTGGTGGTTGCCGCGACGGGGTTGCGCCCGGAAACGGCGCTGGCGCACCGCGCAGGCGCTGAAACAGGCCGTGGCGTGAAGGTGAATAGCTACCTGCAAACCACGCAGCCCGACATTTACGCCCTGGGGGACTGCGCGGAAATCAACGGCCAGGTACTGCCTTTCCTGCAGCCGATCCAGCTTAGCGCCATGTATCTGGCAAAAAACCTGCTCGGCAACAGCGCGCCGCTGAAATTACCGGCCATGCTGGTGAAGGTGAAAACGCCAGCGTTGCCGCTGCATCTGGCAGGTGAAACCCAGCGCCAGGATCTGAACTGGCAGATCGCTGTGGAAGCTCAGGGAATGGTCGCGCGCGGCTCTGACGCCGATGGCCAGCTCCGCGCTTTTGTGGTTAGCGAAGATCGGATGAAGGAGGCTTTCGCGCTACTGAAATCGCTGCCCGCTTAACCCTTAACCTTTTACCACGCTTACTTAACCCTGGGATTCTATTATCCGCAGCCCCGATGTCCCGGGGCTTTTTTTTACGTAATTTATTAGCAATATAAATACAAAAGAGGTAAATCATCGCCATCTGTCCTTAACTTATCATTTTACTGAATATAAAAGAGTGAAAACCTTCATAAACAGCAATATATGCATTCCATTTTTCCAGCAAAACGCACCCTGCTTCGCTTTACCGGAACGACATCATGGCGATTTTACCCCTCAAACACAATGGTTTTAGCGCAGCGCTCAGGAATGTATGACCAGCGCGTCGTAGCCGCGCCAGCGGTAGTTGATCATGGAGATCAGCCAGCAGGCGACAAACAGCCCAACCACCACAAAACCGGCGTTGCCGAGGTTATCGTTGACGGCACCAATGCGATCCCAAATGCCGCCGCTGAGGGCAAATTTTTCCATCAGCAGCCCCAGCGCTTCCAGCCCGCCGATAAACACCGCCACCACCACAGAGGTACCGGTAATGGTCATGTTGTAGTAGAGCTTGCGCTGCGGCTTGTTAAATGCCCAACCGTAAGCCCCCACCATCAGCAGGTTGTCGAGGGTATCCACCAGCGCCATGCCGCTGGCGAAAAGCGCCGGGAAGATCATGATTGACCACACCGACATACCGTTTGAGGCGCTGGCGGCAGAGATCCCGAGCACGCCGATTTCAGTGGCGGTATCAAAACCAAGCCCGAACAGAAAACCGACCAGATACATCTGCCAGCTTTTGTTGACCAGGCGGAAAGTCGCGCCAAACAGCCAGTTCATTATTCCGCCCTGCGCCGGGAGGGAGATGTCTCCCTGCACCGTCTGCCCGTTTTTCAGCGCCTGAAAATTGCGCCAGACACCGCGTAAAATCACCATATTGACTAACGCCATCGCCAGCAGGAACGTCGCGGAGACGGCCGTGCCAATCAGGCTGCCGGTTTCATGAAACCAGGCCATATTTTTCTGAAACGCGGTCGCCGTCGCGGCTATGGCGATGGAGGCCAGCACCACAATGGTGGAGTGCCCCAGTGAGAACCACGCCCCGACGCCTGAGGGGCGCTTGCCCTGCTGCATCATCTTGCGTGTCACGGTATCAATGGCCGCGATGTGGTCAGCATCCACCGCGTGACGCAACCCATAGCACCAGGCAAGCAAGCTTGCGGCCATTAACGCAGAACTGCTGCTAAAGGCGTTCCACGCCCAGCCCCACGCCAGAAGATTAGCCATTACCAGCGCCAGCAGCAGGAGCGCGGCGCGAGGTTCATTGCGTAAGCGTCGTAACATTTTACATCCTTTTTGAACATGACCGGGCTGCGGCAACTACCGCCTGCCCGAAGGAGATAGCCCCGTCACCCGCAGGCAGATGATGGGAAAAAAGAAGCGTGAAATCAGAGAGGTGTACCCGCAGACGCGCCCGCAGCAGGCGGTTATGCAACACGCCGCCGCTGAAACAGACGGTAGAGAGCGACAGGCGTCGGGCATGGTGTCGGGCTAACGCCGCCAGCCCTTTTGCCAGCGCGTCGTGAAAGGCCCACGCGCGCTCACAGGGTTGCGCCTGCCAGGCCAGCCACTGCCGCCAGAAGAGCGCAAGGTTTTCAACCTGAAGCGTCACCGGGTGCTCAACACCCGGGCACTGCGCGGCCAGCGCCTCCAGCCTGCAGGCGGCTTCGCCTTCATAGCGTTGTGTTTCAATACCCAGAGCACAGGCCACCGCATCAAACAACCGCCCGCAGGACGACGCCAGCGGCGCGTTAAGGCCGCGCTGAACGGCGGTCGCTAAAAGCGGCCAGTTTTGCGAACGTACGGCACGGGTTTCCGGGTAGCGTTGCCAGTCAGGAACAAACGCCAGGCAGTGTGCCAGCAGATTTCGCCAGGGCTGCATGGCCGCGAGATCGCCGCCCGGCATCGCCACGGCGGGCAGGCCGCCCAGATGCTCGCACTCAAGGTAGTTCACCCGCAGACACTCCCCGCCCCACAGCGCGCCGTGCTCGCCCATGCCGATCCCGTCCAGCGTCAGGGCGATGGCGTCGCCACCGTCGAGCGGCCAGCCGTTTTCGGCAAGGCAGGCCGCGGCATGCGCGTGATGATGCAGTACGGTATCGACCGGCAGCGCCTGCTCCTGTGCCCAGTGCCGGGCGTGATAGCCAGGATGGGCATCGCACACCAGCCGCTCTGGCTGAAAGGCGTAGATCTGCTGCATCAACGACAGTGCCGACCGCCACTGGGCCTCGACACCGTCGTCACTGAGATCGCCAAAATGCTGGCTCAGCACCGCCTGGTTACCGCGCACCAGACAGAAGGTATTCTTCATGTCGGCACCGGTCGCCAGAATAGAGGGAACAGGGCTAAAACCGGCGGGTAACGTGATGGCATCCGGCACGAATCCACGCGCCCGACGCAGCATGGCCCCGTCCTGATCCAGTACGGAATCGTCCATCCGCTGCAGGATGTCGCGGTTATGGAGCAGAAAACCGTCAGCAATCTCTGCGAGCTGTTCCAGTGCCTGGGGATTACTGATGGCAGGCGGTCTGCCGCTGAGGTTGCCGGAGGTCATCACCAGCGGGCGTTGCGTCTCCTGCATCAGCAAATGCTGCAGCGGATTGGCCGGGAGCATCACACCGAGGCTATCCAGGCCCGGCGCGATGTCGTCCGGGAAGGCCGGCAGCCAGGCTTTAGGGATCAGCACGATGGGCGCGGCAGGCGAGCGCAGCCGTGTTTGCACCGGCTGCGGAAGGCCGTCGGCGTTCGGGATCATCACCGCCAGCGGTTTCCCCGGACGCTGCTTACGTGCCCGCAGCATTGCCACCGCCTGCGGGTTAAGCGCGTCGCAGGCCAGATGAAATCCGCCCAGCCCTTTGATAGCCACGATGCCACCGTTTTTCAGCATCTGCACCGCCGCGTTCAGCGCCAGCTCGCGGGTGACAACCCGATCGGCCGCACGCCACTCAAGCTCAGGGCCGCAGTCCGGGCAAGCCACGGGCTGGGCGTGAAAACGTCGGTCCGCAGGGTTGCGGTATTCCGTTTCGCACGGCGAGCAGAGCGGGAATGGCGCCATGGCCGTGGCCGGGCGGTCATACGGCATGGCGCGGATAATGGTAAAACGCGGGCCGCAGTGGGTGCAGTTAATAAACGGGTAACGATAGCGGCGCTCGTGCGGATCGTTCATCTCCGCAAGGCACGCGGGACAGGTGGCGGCATCCGGTACAATCTGGGTGTCCATTGCTCCGCCCGCGCTGTGGCGAATGGTGAATGTCTCCGGCAGCGTTGACCAGTGGAACGGCTGCGTGTCGATACTTTCGATGCGCGCCAGCGGCGGGCAGTCCTGGCGCAGCCTCGCGGTGAAATGCCCCCCATTACCCGCGAGGCGCACCAGCACGCCCTCTCCGTCGTTGCAGACATCGCCGGTCAACTGCAGCGCCTGAGCCAGTTGCCAGACGAAGGGCCGAAAGCCCACGCCCTGCACCTTGCCACGCACCCGCAACTGTACGCCGTTACCGCCCATGACGGATCAGAACAGCAGAGATGAGGTGGTATCGAACGCTGCGCGACGGCGCTTCTCGGCGCTCATCTGCTCGAGCTTATCGCGATCCACGCAAACCAGTGCGTGTGTCGGGCAGGCCTCCATACAGGCCGGACCGGCGTCACGGTGATAGCAAAGATCGCATTTGTTGGCTTCGGCTTTTTCCGCCCGCACATTCAGCCCCATGCCGCTGTTGCGGACCACCGGACGAACCACCACCTCCATCGCGCCATACGGGCAGGCGACCACGCAGGTTTTACAGCCGATACAGCGCGCCTGCATCACATGCACAAAGCCTTTTTCACGTTTGATTGCCCCGTTAGGGCAGACGTTGGCGCACGGCGCGTCTTCGCACTGACGGCAGATAGCGGCAGTGGAAATATTCACGCCTTTGATGACGTGGATCCGCGGCAAAAAGGTCTCTGGCGTAAGCGAAGCGCAATCCTGCTCCGCCTGATGAGACACCACGCACGCCACTTCACAGGTACGGCAGCCAATGCATTTACTGGCATCAGCCATAATAAAACGGTTCATCTGCTTCTCCAGCATTACAGTCATGCGCGGAGATATTCATAAACCGTGCCAGTTTTTAACTCGTTGATTTATAGTGATTTAGAAAATGACGCCGGGGCTGTCATCGTCACTTCTGACGATGACAGCTGTCGACATCAGCGGTGCGGGCCGCCGATGACAGAGTCGCGCAGGATAAGCTCACCCGAGAAGGTTTGCTGATACTTAAACTCGCCGCCGTCGAGCATAAAAATCAGGCGGCTGATGGTCTCTTTAATCATCTCCGTGACCGGAATACGTACGCTGGAGAGCGAGGGCACGATGTAGGGCGCAATCGCCACATCGTCGAAGCCTACCACCGACACCGCATCAGGCGTGGCGACGCCGCTGTCGTGAAGCTGTTTCATGGCGCCAATCGCCATATCGTCGTTACTCGCCACCAGCGCGGTAAAGGTTTCGCCGCGCGAGAGCAGCTCAGACACGGCCGCCGCGCCGCTGGCCGGGTTCCATTTGCCGTGGGCGATCAGCGTCGGACGCAGCGGGATCTGGTGTTGCGCCAGGGCATCTTTGTAGCCAGAAAGACGCTCCACGCCCGTGGGCGAATCCAGCGAGCCGGTGATAAACGCAATGTCACGGTGCCCTTTCTCAATCAGCTGTGACACCGCTTCCTGACAGGAGGCTTTATGATCTGACCAGACGCTGTGGCTGCTGTTTTTACGCAGGCGACGGTTCAGTACCATGATCGGCTGCTCGTATTTCTCGACGATCTCGTCCATCTCTTCCACGCTCAGAAAACGCGGATAGATAATGACCGCGTCACAGCGCATATCAAGCAGGTACTGGATGGCTTCGCGCTCTTCATCGGCGCTGTGCTTGCCGTCCGCCAGGATCAGCTGCCGCCCCTTCTCTTCCGTCATGCGGGCGGCGTGAAACAGCAACTCACTAAAATAGACGCCGTGATACAGGGTGTTGGTCACCACCAGTCCCAGCGTCTGGGTGCGTTTGGTCGCCAGGTTGCGCGCCAGCAAATTGGGGCGATAGCCGCTCTCTTCGATGGCCTGAAACACCCGGTCTTTGGTCTCCTGGCTGACATAGCCATTCCCCGACAGCACCCGGGAAACCGTCGCTTTCGAAACGCCTGCCCGCTTCGCCACTTCAAGCATCGTGGTCATGTTGTTATTCCCTTTCATACTGATGGCACGCAGTGTACTGCACTGCAAAACAATTGTCGCAACGACGCGCTCACGCTTTTTGAACCGTCTGGTGATCGCCATCACGAAATGAAAAAATGGTCAAAATGCGATCTTGTTTCATTCAAAGAAACTCATGATGATTGTGTGGAACCGGTTTCCTACATACTCTCACAACGACAACAGGATCACATCCGATGGCCAAAAATTATGCCGCGCTGGCGCAAGACGTTGTCAGCGCGCTTGGCGGCAAAGACAACATCGTCGCCGTCACCCATTGCATGACGCGACTGCGTTTCGTCCTGAAAGACGAAACCGCTACCGATACCGCACGCCTGAAAAATATCAGCGGCGTACTGGGCGTGGTACGTAACGACAACCAGTGCCAGGTGATTATCGGCAATACCGTTTCTCAGGCTTACCGTGAGGTGGTGAGCCTGCTGCCAACCGACCTGCAGCCTGCCGTACCGGAAGGCCCACAGAAATTGACCCTGCGCCGCATCGGTGCCGGGATCCTCGACGCGCTGATTGGCACCATGTCGCCGCTGATCCCGGCGATCATCGGCGGCTCGATGGTCAAGCTGCTGGCGATGATCCTTGAGATGACCGGCGTGCTGGAGAAAGGCGCGCCGACGCTCACCATTTTGACCGTCATCGGCGACTGGGCGTTCTTCTTCCTGCCGCTGATGGTGGCAGCATCTGCCGCGGTGAAATTCAAAACCAACATGTCGCTGGCGATCGCCATTGCAGGCGTGCTGGTGCACCCGAGCTTTATCGAGCTGATGGCGAAAGCCGCGCAGGGTGAGCACGTCGAATTCGCGTTTATCCCGGTGACGGCGGTGAAATACACCTACACCGTGATCCCGGCGCTGGTGATGACCTGGTGCCTGTCGTATATCGAACGCTGGGTGGATCGCATTACGCCTGCGGTGACGAAAAACTTCCTCAAGCCGATGCTGATCGTGCTGATTGCCGCCCCGCTCGCCATCGTGCTGATTGGGCCGCTGGGGATCTGGATCGGCAGCGCCATCTCCGCGCTGGTCTACACCATCCACGGCTATCTGGGCTGGCTCTCCGTGGCGATCATGGGCGCGCTCTGGCCGCTGCTGGTCATGACCGGAATGCACCGCGTCTTTACCCCGACTATCATTCAGACCATTGCCGAAACAGGTAAAGAGGGAATGGTGATGCCGTCGGAAATCGGTGCCAACCTGTCGCTCGGCGGTTCATCCCTGGCGGTGGCATGGAAAACAAAAAACCCGGAGCTGCGCCAGACGGCGCTGGCCGCGGCGGCTTCCGCCATCATGGCGGGCATCTCTGAACCGGCGCTGTACGGCGTGGCGGTTCGCCTGAAACGCCCGCTGATTGCCAGCCTGATTAGCGGCTTTATCTGTGGCGCGGTGGCCGGTATTGCGGGGCTTGCCAGCCACTCGATGGCGGCGCCGGGGCTGTTTACCAGCGTGCAGTTCTTCGATCCGGCCAACCCGATGACCATTGTCTGGGTATTCGGCGTCATGGCGCTGGCGGTCGTGCTCTCCTTCGTGCTGACCCTGATATTAGGCTTTGAAGATATCCCGGTCGAAGACGAGGCTGAAAAAGCCCGCGCCCTGCAGAGTGCGCCGGTGCAGGCCAAAACCGCACAAGTTTAACCGTATAACGAGGTAGAAATGTCTGTTTTTCCACAAGGATTTTTATGGGGCGGCGCGCTTGCCGCCAACCAGAGCGAAGGCGCTTACCGTGAAGGCGGCAAAGGGCTGACCACGGTCGACATGATCCCTCACGGCGCAAACCGCCTGGCGGTGAAGCTTGGTAAGGAAAAGCGTTTTTCGCTGCGTGACGACGAGTTTTACCCAAGCCACGAGGCGATCGATTTTTACCATCGCTACAAAGAGGACATCGCCCTGATGGCGGAGATGGGCTTTACGGTGTTCCGCACCTCGATTGCCTGGAGCCGCCTCTACCCGAACGGCGACGAACCGCTGCCGAACAAAGAGGGCATTGCCTTCTATCGCGCGGTGTTTGAAGAGTGCAAAAAGTACAACATTGAGCCGCTGGTCACCCTGTGCCACTTCGACGTGCCGATGCATCTGGTGACGGAGTACGGCTCCTGGCGCAACCGCAAGATGGTCGATTTCTTTGCCCGCTACGCCCGCACCTGTTTCGAAGAATTTAACGGTCTGGTGAAATACTGGCTCACCTTCAACGAGATCAACATCATGCTGCACAGCCCGTTCTCCGGCGCGGGGCTGGTGTTCGAAGAAGGTGAAAACGAAGATCAGGTGAAATACCAGGCCGCGCACCACGAGCTGGTCGCAAGCGCGCTGGCGACCAAAATCGCCCACGAGGTAAACCCGGAAAACCAGGTCGGCTGCATGCTGGCGGGCGGGAATTTCTACCCTTACTCCTGCAAGCCGGAAGACGTATGGATGGCGCTGGAGAAAGATCGCGAGAACCTGTTCTTTATCGACGTGCAGGCGCGCGGCAGCTATCCGGCCTACTCCGCCCGCGTGTTCCGCGAAAAAGGGGTGGTGATTGTGAAAGATCCGGGCGACGACGAAATGCTGAAAAACACCGTCGATTTTGTGTCGTTCAGCTATTACGCCTCGCGCTGCGCGTCGGCCGATATGAACGCGAACAATACCAATGCGGCGAACATCGTCAAATCCCTGCGCAACCCGCATATTCAGGTGAGCGAATGGGGCTGGGGCATCGATCCGCTCGGCCTGCGCATCACCATGAACATGATGTACGACCGTTATCAGAAACCGCTGTTCCTGGTGGAAAACGGCCTCGGCGCAAAAGATGTCATTGATGAAAACGGCGAAATTAACGATGACTACCGCATCAGCTATCTGCGCGAGCATATCCGCGCGATGGGCGATGCCATTGAGGACGGTGTGCCGCTGATGGGCTATACCACCTGGGGCTGCATTGACCTGGTGGCGGCCTCAACGGGCGAAATGAGCAAGCGCTACGGGTTTGTCTACGTTGACCGCGACGATGCCGGAAACGGCACGCTGGAGCGCAAACGCAAGAAATCGTTCTGGTGGTATAAGAAGGTGATTGCGAGTAACGGAGGGGATCTGGAGTAACCCCTCACCCCGGCCCTCTCCCCATAGGGGAGAGGGTGTGTTTTGTCCCCTATGGGGAGAGGGTTAGGGTGAGGGGTTCAAATCCACCATTTCCAACCCACCCGGCTAGCCTTGAATAAACCACTTCCACCGCCTCTTTCACCGGCGGCGTCATCGGGTAATAAAACCCGACAATGTCCGGCTGAATGCCTAAAAACAGCACCTCGCCAACGTCCTCTTTGATCTGATCCACCAGATAGTTAAGCGGCATATTATGCGTGGTCATCATGAACATGTCGGCAATGTCGTCCGGGTCGATCAGGCGGATGTCCCCCGGGTTCAGCCCCATATCCGTAGCATCGACAATCAACAGCCGATCAGGGTGCAGCTCGCGGATGGCCACCACGTCGTTTTCCGGCGCGCTGCCGCCGTCAATCACCACCCAGTTGCCCTGCGGATTCGCGGCACACATCTCTGCCAGCAGCGGGCCTGCGCCGTCGTCGCCCATCATGCTGTTGCCGACACACAGTAAAACGTCAGTCACGTAATCTCCTCACCATCAGGTAGATGGCACTTTCCTGATGAATATCATGCAGCATGCTGAGCAGCGTTTTGCTCCACGCCTGCTGTTCGGGGGTTTGCCGTTTCAGCGCCGCGTCAAACGCGTTCGCCAGCATCGCAATATGGTTGGCGTCGATAACGATTTCACCGTACTTCGGTACCCCTTCCATTTTGCGCCGCGCCGTACTGCCCTCTTCCAGCGTGGCGATCCACGCCAGATAGTCGGACCACGGGCAGCTCAGTGCCGCCTCCAGGCAGTCGATCACCCCGAGGTGATGCCCAATCGCCAGGCTGTAATAGACCACCTGCTGCGCCGCGTCCGGCGTGGCATCGTTCTCATCAATAAATTTACGGCTCAGCTGACTGAACACCACCGTCTCACTCATCGGATACGCGCCTCATCCACAATGCTGTTCAGGTTCGCCACAATCTCATTGAGACGCGGATCGTTTTCCGCCTCCAGCCAGCGCGCCACCTGGTGCTCGCCCTGGCTCAGCAGGCGCAGGTAATCGTCGGCAATCTGACGGCCATAGCGATAACCCGCCAGCCTGCGCGCCGTGCGATCGACCTTCACCCGCAGCGGCTGCACCATGTCCGGGTGCAGGATCATCGCAGGCTGATTGTCGGGTTCACCCGGTTCACGGGCATGGATTTTCTGCTCCAGCAGGCCGAGCGCCATGGCAAAGCCATACAGCGTGGCGGCAGGCGTCGGCGGACAGCCCGGAATGTAGACGTCCACCGGCACGATTTTGTCGGTGCCGCCCCACACGCAGTAGAGGTCATGGAAGATGCCGCCGCTGTTACCGCACGCCCCATAGGAGATACAGATTTTCGGATCGGGCGCAGACTGCCAGGCGCGCAGCGCGGGCGATCGCATGGCGCGGGTGACGGCCCCGGTGAACAGCAGAATGTCGGCATGACGCGGAGACGGCACCACTTTGATGCCGAAGCGTTCGGCGTCAAACAGCGGTGACAGCGTGGCGAAGATCTCAATCTCGCAGCCGTTGCAGCCGCCGCAGTCCACGCGGTAAACGTAGGCCGAGCGTTTGATTTTTTTCAACAGCGACGCCTTCATGCTGGCGATGGACTCCTCCACCGTCATTGGCACCGGAATGCCCCGCTCGTCGCGCGGACCGAGTAAGTTTTCCATCAGCTGGCCTCTCTCATATGACGGGTGATATCGATGCGGTCGGACGGCAGCAGGCATTTCTGCCGTTTGCATTCCGGGCAGGTTTCAAAGCTTTCGCGATGATGCTCCGCGCGGGCGTCGCCGTTGTGCTTAAGCAGCGCGATGGCATAGTCGATCTCTTTTTGCACGGCGAACGGACGTTTGCAGACGCGGCAGTTACACAGGGCAAAACGCGACTGCTGCAAAAAGTCCTCTTTCTTCCACACCGCCAGCTCGTACTCCTGAGACAGACGAATGGCGACCGTCGGGCAAACCTCTTCGCAGCGGCCGCAGAAGATGCAGCGACCGAGGTTAAACTGCCAGGCCAGTTGGCCGGTTTTCAGATCCGTTTCCACCGTCAGGGCATTCGACGGACAGGCGTTGACGCAGGCCGCACAGCCGATGCACTGCTGCGGGTTGTGTTCCGGCTTGCCGCGAAAGTTTTTATCCACCGGCATCGGCTCCAGCGGGTAGCGGCTGGTGGGCGTGCCAGTTTTGATCACTTTTTTGATAAAGGTAAACATGACGAGTCCTTATTTCAGCGGCGAGTTCTTACGCTCGATGCTGTAGCGCTCAAGCTCTTTGTACGGCACCACCTGGCTTTTCTTCTTGCGCACGTCCACCACGGTCATGCGGTCGGTGCAGGAGTAGCACGGGTCGAGGCTGCCGATGATCAGCGGCGCGTCGGAGACCGTGTTGCCGCGCAGCATATAGCGCAGGGTTGGCCAGTTGGCGTAGGTGGCCGCACGGCAGCGCCAGCGATAAAGCTTCTGGTTATCGCCGGTCATGCTCCAGTGGATGTCGTCCCCGCGCGGCGCTTCGGCAAAGCCGAGGGCAAAGCGGTTCGGGATGTAGGTGAAGCCCTCCACCATCAGCGGACCGCCCGGCAGGTTATCGAGCCCAAAGTCGATCATATTCAGCGCGGTGAAGACCTCGTTGATACGCACCTTCAGGCGGGAGATGACGTCGCAGCCCTGTTCGCTGTGTATGGTCATTGGCAGCAGGCCGTAACCAACAAACGGGTGATCGGCGCGGGTGTCGCGGGCGTGGCCGCTGGCGCGCACCATCGGGCCAACGTTGCTGAAGTCGCGGGCGATCTCCGGATCAAGACGGCCGATCCCCACGGTACGCTGCTCGATGTTGGGCGTGCTGAGCAGCATATCCACCAGCTCCTGCACGTCGCGACGCATCTGCTGTGCCAGCTGTCGGGTCTGGATCATGTCGTTTTTAAGCAGGTCACGGCGGATCCCACCGATCAGGTTCAGACCGTAGGTTTTACGCGCCCCGGTGAGGATCTCCGCCATCTTCATCGACGCCTCGCGCACGCGGAAGAACTGCATAAACCCGGAGTCGAAACCGACAAAGTGACAGGCCAGACCGAGATTCAGCAGGTGCGAGTGCAGACGTTCCACTTCCAGCAAAATGGCGCGGATCATCTGCGCGCGCTCCGGCACCACGATCCCCATGCCGTTCTCCACCGAGGTGGTATAGGCGGTGCTGTGGGCGAAGCCGCAGATGCCGCACACGCGGTCCGAGAGGAATGTCACCTCGTTATAGCCCATCCGGGTTTCCGCCAGCTTCTCCATTCCGCGATGGACGTAGAACAGGCGGTAGTCGGCGTCGATAATGTTTTCGCCATCAACAAACAGGCGGAAGTGGCCTGGTTCATCAGAGGTGACGTGCAGCGGGCCAATCGGCACCACATTGTTCTTTTTGTTGCCGAGTTCGTTAATGAACTCGTAGGTTTCGCTGTCGGTGGTCGGGGCCGGACGCTGGCGGTAATCCATGCTGTCCTTGCGCAGCGGATACAGTTCGTCCGGCCAGTCGTCCGGCAGCACCAGGCGGCGTTCATCCGGCAGCCCCACCGGCACCAGGCCATACATGTCACGCACTTCGCGCTCGCCCCAGACGGCGGCAGGCACGCGCGGTGTGACGGACGGGTACTCCGGCTTGTTCGGGTCGACTTCCACGCGTACGGTAAGCCAGCACTTATCGCCCTTCTCCATCGACATCACGTAGTACACCGCGTAATTGCCGCACAGCTGACGCTCGTCATTGCCGAACAGCACCGACAGCCAACCGCCCTGCTGGTAGTAAAGAAACTCCACCACTTCCGGCAGATAGTTCACCTTAATGGTGACGGTTACCTGGTCTTTGGTCTGCCATCCTTCATCCAGCACAACACCCGGAAAAGCCTGATGCAACGCGGCGAGATACTGCTGACCTTTCTTTTCTTCAGACATAAATACTCTCTTTAATCACGCCACCAGCAAGGAGACGAACGCTAAAAATGCAAAACCAAAACCGGCCCAGGTGATGCGCGAGGTCGCGACAAAGCGCAGACGTGCCATGCTGTTTTCAAACAGGGCAATCACCAGCACGCCGACCAGCAATTTGAGCGCGGCAACCACCACGGCCAATACCAGCCCCCCAGCGGAGAAATGCGTCATCTGCCCCCACGGGAAAAAGACGCCGAGGAACATCTGCAATACCACCAGCTGCTTGAGGCTGATGCCCCACTTAAGCACCGCAAAGCCGTAGCCGCTGTATTCGGTGAGCGGTCCTTCCTGCAGCTCCTGCTCGGCTTCTGCGAGGTCAAACGGCAATTTGCCCATCTCAATAAAGGTGGCGAACGCGCAGGCGCAAAGGGCCAGCACTAGCGGGAGGGTACGTGACACCGGCCAGTGGTAAACGGTGTGGGTGATAAAGCTGATATGGGTGGAACCCGCGACCTGCGCGGCCACCCATAGCCCCAGCAGCAGGATCGGTTCGACCAGCACGCCCAGCATCGCCTCGCGGCTGGCGCCGATACCGGTAAACGGGCTGCCGGTATCCAGGCCCGCAATAGCAAAGAAGAAGCGGGCAATGGCGAAGAGGTAAATCAGCGTAATCAGATCCCCAAGTGCAGGCAGCGGCGAGCCCACCGTCACCACCGGCAGCGCGGTGGCGATGGTCAGCATCACGCCGACCATCACGAACGGCGTCAGGCGGAAGACCCAGCCTGCGGCATCCGGCGCCACGCTCTGGCGGGAGAGCAGCTTGAAGAGATCGCGGTACTCCTGGAGCACGCCAGGCCCGCGACGGTTGTGCATCCGGGCGCGCGCCACGCGCGTGATGCCCGACAGCAGTGGCGCAACGGCGAACAGCACCAGCGCCTGAAGTATTGCCAGTAACAGACTCATGTCAGGCTCCTCGTGAAATCACAATGACCACCAGCACCGCCAGTTCGATCAGCGCCAGACGGCGGAACAGCGCAGGTACGGCGGCGCTCTGCCAGCCCGGCATCCAGCCCACCGGGTTCAGCCAGTGGCGCAGCTTCAGCACGGCAGCGAAGTTCTCTTTCACCGGCATGGCAAAACCGTGGGCGGTGATGACCATCGATTGTTCGTGTTCGTAGCCGCAGGCCCAGGCCGCCCCGCGCGAGCGGGAGGGGAGTCGGTCGCGCCTGAAGAACAGCATCAGCACAAACGGCAGCAGCGGTGCAGCAATCAGCAACAGCGCCATCATCGGCTGGGAGACGGTGGTATGCGCAAGGGTCAGCGGCAGTGGAATGGCGTTATCCAGCAGCGGCAGCAGCCATGGGGCGGCGACCCCGCCCGCGATGCAGCACAGCGCCAGCGCGACCACGCTGGCACACATCAGTACCGGGGCGCAGCAGGCGTTTTCCGCTTCCCGCGTGCGCGGTGCGCCGAGGAAGGTGACGCCGTAGACTTTTGCCATACACATCACCGCCAGCGCCCCGGTTATCGCCAGCCCAACCGCCAGCAGCGGGCCGAGCAGCCGGGCGATAAAGGCATCGCTCTGACCGAGCGCGAAGAAGGACTGGTAGATCACCCACTCGCCCGCAAAGCCGTTCAGCGGCGGCAACGCGGCCATCGCCATCAGCCCGACCAGCATGGCGAGAGAAATCACCGGCATCTTTTTGCCGATGCCGCCGAGTTTTTCGATATCCCGATGACCGGTACGGAACCAGACGCTGCCCGCGCCCAGGAACAGGGTGCTTTTAAACAGGCTGTGGTTAACGAGGTGATACAGCCCCCCGATAAACCCGGCGGCAATCAGCGCCGGTTGATTAAGTGCCAGGCCGGTCACGCCTGCGCCGATGCCGAGCAGGATAATGCCGATATTTTCCAGGGTGTGGTACGCCAGCAGACGCTGAATGTTGTGCTCCATCAGCGCATACAGCCCGCCGACAAAGGCGGTAATCATACCTGCGATAAGCAGCGCGACACCCCACCACAGCGGCGGCTGGCCGCCGGTCAGGGTGATCGTCAGAACGCCGAACAGACCGACTTTCATCACCACGGTGGAAAACAGCGCGGCGGCGGGTGCAGAGGCATTCGCGTGCGCCTGCGGCACCCAGCCGTGCAGAGGGATGACCCCGGCCAGCAGGCCAAAGCCCACCACGCCCAACAGCCAGACGTCGTTTCCCAGCGGCTGACCGTTAAGCGCTGCGAAGTCGAGCGTGCCGAAACGTTGCCACACCAGCCAGCAGGCCAGCGCCAGCAGCAGCGTGCCGAGGCGACCGAGCGCAAACCACAGCTTGCCGGAGGCGCTACATCCCGTCAGGAATACACCGCAGAGCGCCATGATCTCCGCCATCACTACCAGCGCGCCGAGGTTGCTGGCAATGACGGTGCAGACCGCCGACGCCATCAGCAGGTTAACCAGCAGACCATTCGCGCGGGTGTGCTGATGGCGGTGCCAGTCAATATTGAACAGGCTGATAAACACCCCGCACAGGCCAAAAGTCACCAGCCAGATGGCGTTCAGCGGCGTGAGCTGAACGGTATGACGGACGATCGGAATCATTGCTTCGGCGGTCTGGCCGCTGAGTAACACTGCCGTACCTGCTGCCAGCGTCATCAGGCTGCCCACCGCCCCGCCGATACCGGCGATCCAGCCGCTCAGGGTTTTATGGAATGACAGGAGCCACGCCAGCACAGCAGCGGCGGCAAAGTACGCCACGGCGCTGTTAATCATGAATATCGCGTTCATTTCGCCCCCTCGTTAAGCGCCTGAAGCAGAGAAAGATCGCCGACGTCGGTATTAATGGTCAGCTCGCGCTTGCGTTTGCTGGTACGGGCAATATCGCGAATGTTGACCAGAATCAGCGCTTTGGTCGGGCAGGTGCGCACGCAGGCCGGGCCCTGCTCATCGAAGCTGCACAGGTCGCACTTCACCGCCACCGCACGCACGCCGGGCACCCAGTCAAGCAGCGTACTGACACGTGCCGGAGCCGGGGGAGCAGGTGGCGCTTTTGGGGTGTTGGCATTCGCCGGAATATGCAGCGGACGGCTGCCGGAAAATTCAATCGCACCGAACGGGCAGGCTATGCCGCACAGCTTGCAGCTCACGCACAGGCTTTCGTTCAGCTGTACCGCGCCGTCAACGCGGGTGATGGCATTCACCGGGCAGACACCTGCGCACGGCGCATCTTCACAGTGGTGGCAGAGCTGCGGGGCAGACTCTTTTTCATTACGCATGACGCGCAGGCGCGGCATGGACTGGAGCCCGTGCAGGCGGTGCGTTTCCGAACAGGCCGCCTCACAGGTTCGACAGCCAATACAGACCGTCGAGTCAGCAATTACAAAACGGTTCACCGGGTCATCCTCTGGTGATAGTCATTTTCGACGAAAAACTGTCATGTCGACACTTCTCGACACGTGATGATCAGGCCACGTCCGCTGAGGCGTGTTCATCCATCAGCTGTTTCAGATTGACCGGGAGATCGTGTTCTACGGCGGTGTACAGACCGTTATAAACCGGCGCGATTTTTTCCAGATAGTGCTCCAGCACCTGCTGGCGATCGCGGTTGCTGACGTGACCGTCAACCATGCCGTCGGCCATCAGTTGCGCCTTCGCAATACACTGTTTTTCACCCTCTTTTGTCTCGACGTAGTACTCAATGGTGTGGCTGTTGAAGGTGTCGGCCAGGGTGACGTAAATCGTGAAATGGCCGAACAAAACAAAGCGCATATCCCCCTGCGCCGCACAGCTCATGGCGTGGTGAAGACGGGCTTTGGAGAGGGTGATCCCCTGGACCAGTGAGTTGCAGTAAAGGTGCCACTGGTCCTGTAACTGCTGGTGACGCTGCGCGATGTAATCCGCTTTTTCGCTAATTTCCCAAATAGTCATAGAAGGTATCCGGTTAATGGAGATAGCGGCTGTTAAGCAGATTCCATGCCAGTTTTTAATGCATTGATATTTAATGGATTTAATTCAAAACAGGCTGTCAACAAGAGGGTGTCGACGTGTCATTTCGACAGCGTTGACATCGTCACCCCCTAACCAAAACCAGGCTGGCATTGTTATTGCATTAACGGGGCAATTCATTAAGGAGGCGTCATGCACGAAATCACCCTCTGCCAGCGGGCACTGGAACTCATCGAACAGCAGGCAGCGCAAAACCACGCGACGCGCGTGACCGGCGTCTGGCTGAAGGTCGGGGCCTTTTCCTGCGTCGAAACCAGCGCCCTCACCTTCTGTTTTGAGCTGGTGTGCCGCGGCACGCTGGCGGAAGGCTGCGAGCTTCATATTGAAGAGCAACAGGCGGAGTGCTGGTGCGAGCAGTGTCAGCAGTACGTCACCCTGCTGTCGTCGAAGGTCCAGCGCTGCCCACAGTGTCAGCACACCGGCCTTCGCATCGTGGCGGATGACGGGATGCAGATCCAACGCCTTGAAATCGAGAAGGAGTAAAGTATGTGTAGTACCTGCGGTTGCGCCGAAGGCAACCTGTATATCGAAGGGGATGAACACCGTCCTCACTCCGCGTTTCGCTCCGCCCCTTTTACCCCCGCACCGCGTCCGGCAGCGGCACTCACCGGCATTCGCTTTGCGCCTCAACGCTCCGATATGGGCGATCTTCATTACGGCCACGGCGAGGCGGGTACCCATGCGCCGGGCATGAGCCAGCGCCAGATGCTGAACGTAGAAATCAACGTACTCGATAAAAACAACCAGATCGCCGCCCGCAACCGCGCCCGGTTTGCCGCACGTCAACAGCTGGTGCTCAACCTCGTCTCCAGCCCCGGCTCCGGCAAAACCACGCTGCTGACAGAAACGCTCAAACGCCTGAACGAACGCGTCTCCTGCGCGGTGATCGAAGGCGATCAGCAAACGGTCAACGATGCCGCCCGTATTCGTGAAACCGGCACCCCGGCGATACAGGTCAATACCGGTAAAGGCTGCCATCTGGATGCGCAAATGATTGCCGATGCCACACCGCGTCTGCCGCTGGCGGATAACGGCATTCTATTTATCGAAAACGTCGGCAATCTGGTCTGCCCGGCCAGCTTCGATCTCGGGGAGCGGCATAAAGTGGCGGTCCTCTCGGTGACCGAAGGAGAAGACAAGCCGCTCAAATATCCGCATATGTTTGCCGCCGCGTCGCTGATGCTGCTGAACAAAGTCGACCTGCTGCCGTACCTGAATTTCGACGTGGATAAATGCCTGGCTTATGCCCGTGAAGTGAACCCGGACATTGCGATCCTGCTGGTCTCCGCCACGCGCGGCGACGGCATGGCGCACTGGCTAAACTGGCTGGAGAGTGAACGATGTGCATAGGCGTCCCCGGACAAATCCATTCCATTGACGGAAACCAGGCCAAAGTGGAGGTCTGCGGCATATTGCGTGACGTCGATTTAACGCTGGTGGGCAGCACCGATGAGACGGGCGTCTCGCGCCTTGGTCAGTGGGTGCTGGTACACGTGGGGTTTGCCATGAGCGTGATTAATGAAGCGGAAGCGCGCGACACGCTGGATGCCCTGCAGAACATGTTCGATGTGGAGCCGGACGTCGGCGCGCTGCTGTACGGCGAGGAACGGTAATTATGCGTTACGTTGATGAATACCGCGCACCTGAGCAGGTGATGCAGCTTATCGGTCATCTGAAAACGCGGGCCGCCCTGCTGAAGCACACGGCGGAAAAGCCGCTGCGGATCATGGAAGTCTGCGGCGGGCACACCCATGCCATTTTCAAATTTGGCCTCGATCAACTGCTGCCGGACAACATAGAGTTTATCCACGGCCCGGGCTGCCCGGTTTGCGTGCTGCCCATGGGGCGCATCGACAGCTGTATCGAGATCGCCAGCCAGCCTGACGTCATTTTCTGTACCTTTGGCGACGCGATGCGCGTGCCGGGGAAAAAGGGCTCGCTGCTGCAGGCCAAAGCGCGCGGCGCGGATGTGCGCATCGTGTACTCGCCGATGGATGCCCTGAAGCTTGCAACCGATAACCCTGGCCGAAAGGTGGTATTTTTCGGGCTGGGTTTTGAGACCACCATGCCCGCTACGGCGATCACGCTGCAGCAGGCAAAACGCAGCAATGTCACCAATTTTTTCTTTTTCTGTCAGCACATTACGCTTATCCCGACGCTGCGCAGCCTGCTGGACGCCCCGGACAACGGCATTGACGCGTTCCTGGCACCGGGCCATGTCAGCATGGTGATCGGTACCGGGGCCTACGGCTTTATCGCTGACGATTACCATCGCCCATTAGTCGTCGCTGGTTTCGAACCTCTTGATCTACTGCAAGGCGTCACCATGTTGGTTGAGCAGAAAATAGCAGCCCTGAGCGCGGTGGAAAATCAGTACCGCCGCGTGGTGCCGGATGCCGGAAATGAACGGGCGCAGCAGGCGATAGCTGACGTATTTAGCGTTGAGGGCGACAGCGAGTGGCGCGGGCTGGGGTTGATTGCTGAATCCGGCGTGCGCCTGACCCCAGCCTACCGGTCGTTTGATGCAGAAACGCATTTCCGCCCACAGCCACAACAGGTTTGCGACGATCCCCAGGCCCGCTGTGGCGAGGTCCTTACCGGAAGATGTAAACCCCACCACTGCCCGTTATTTGGCAACACCTGTAACCCGCAAACGGCATTTGGCGCGCTGATGGTCTCTTCCGAAGGGGCATGTGCCGCGTGGTATCAGTACCGCAACCAGGAGAGTGAAGCATGAACACGGTTGAAATGGCGCACGGCAGCGGCGGTCTGGCGATGCAGCAGCTGATAAACCGGCTGTTTATGGAGGCCTTTGATAACCCCTGGCTCGCCGAGCAGGAAGACCAGGCCCGCATTGACCTCGCTTCCCTCACCGCCCATGGCGACAGGCTGGCCTTCTCCACCGACAGCTATGTGATTGACCCGCTGTTCTTCCCCGGCGGCGATATCGGCAAGCTGGCCGTCTGCGGTACCGCGAACGATATCGCCGTCAGTGGTGCCATTCCGCGCTACCTCTCCTGCGGATTTATCCTTGAAGAAGGTTTGCCGATGGAGACGCTCGCGGCGGTGGTCAGCAGCATGGCGCACACCGCGCGCGAGGCAGGGATTGCTATCGTCACCGGCGATACCAAGGTGGTGCAGCGCGGCGCGGCGGATAAGCTCTTTATCAACACCGCCGGGATGGGGGCGATCCCCGCCGATATTCACTGGGGCGCGCAGCAACTGGCCGTGGGCGACGTGCTGCTGGTCAGCGGCACGCTGGGCTGTCACGGGGCGACCATCCTTAACCTGCGCGAAGGGCTGGGGCTGGACGGGGAACTGCGCAGCGACTGCGCGGTGCTCACCCCGCTTATCCAGACGCTGCGGGCGATCCCCGGCGTGAAAGCCCTGCGGGATGCCACCCGTGGCGGCGTCAATGCCGTGGTGCATGAGTTCGCGGCCTGCTGCGGCTGCGGTATTGAACTTACTGAGCGCAGCCTGCCCGTGAAGCCTGCGGTTCGCGGACTGTGCGAGCTGCTGGGTCTGGATCCGCTCAATTTTGCTAACGAAGGCAAGCTGGTGATAGGCGTTGAGCGCACCGCGGCCGAAGCCGTACTTGAACAGTTGCGGGCGCATCCGTCAGGAAAAGAGGCCGCGATAATTGGTGAGGTGGTTGAGCGCAAAGGGGTGCGCCTGGCCGGACTGTATGGCGTGAAGCGCACGCTGGATCTGCCGCACGCGGAACCGTTACCCCGCATTTGCTAGAACCGCGCGAAAAGCGGTCGGCACGGAATTTATTTTTTTGCCCGTTTCTACTGGAAAGCACTATGCCGTATACACCGATGAGCGATCTCGGACAGCAGGGTCTGTTCGACATTACGCGAACACTTTTACAGCAGCCCGACCTGGGTGCGCTGAGCGATGCCCTGACGCGTCTGGTCAGGCAATCTGCAATGGCAGACAGCGCCGCCATTGTGCTCTGGCATAGCGGGAGCCATCGTGCGAGCTACTTCTCCACACGAGAAAACGGAAAAGCATTTGAATACGAAGACGAAACGTATCTCGCTCACGGGCCGATACGCCGTATTCTTTCCCGGCCGGAAGCGCTGCACTGCAATTTTGAGGAGTTCCGTCAGGCGTGGCCGATGCTGGCCCGGAGCGCCTTATATCAGCCGTTTGGTCATTACAGCCTGCTGCCGCTGGCGGTGGAAGGCCACATTTTTGGTGGCTGCGAGTTTATCCGTAATACCGACCAGCCATGGAGCGAGGCGGAATATGAGCGTCTGCACACCTTCACCCAGATAGTGGCCGTCGTCGCCGAGCAGATCCAAAGCCGCGTAAGCAATAATGTGGATTACGACCTGCTGAGCCGTGAGCGTGACAACTTCCGCATTCTGGTGGCAATCACCAACGCCGTGCTCTCCCGTCTCGACATGGATGAGCTGGTCAGCGAAGTGTCGAAGGAGATCCATCACTACTTCAAAATTGACGCCATCAGCATTGCCTTGCGCGGCCATCGCAAGGGCAAGCTCAACATCTACTCCACGCACTATCTCGACGAAGCGAACCCGGCCCATGAGCAGAGCGAGGTGGATGAAGCGGGAACCCTTTCTGAACGGGTGTTTAAAAGCAAGGAGATCCTGCTGCTCAATCTCAGCGAGCAGGATGTGATGGCGCCTTACGAGCGAATGCTGTTTAACATCTGGGGCAACAAAATTCAGACTCTGTGCCTGCTGCCGTTGATGTCCGGTAACACCATGCTGGGCGTTCTGAAGCTGGCGCAGTGTGAGGAAGGGGTGTTCACCACCGCCAACCTGAAGCTGCTGCGTCAGATTGCCGAGCGTATCTCCATCGCGCTGGATAACGCGCTGGCGTATCAGGAGATCCACCGTCTGAAAGAACGGCTGGTGGATGAAAACCTGGCGCTGACGGAACAGCTTAACAATGTCGACAGCGAGTTTGGCGAAATCATCGGACGCAGTGATGCCATGTACAGCGTGCTCAAACAGGTGGAGATGGTCGCGCAAAGCGACAGTACAGTGCTGATCCTGGGCGAAACCGGTACGGGTAAGGAGTTGATTGCCCGCGCGATCCACAATCTCAGCAACCGCAACAGCCGCCGGATGGTGAAAATGAACTGTGCCGCCATGCCTGCGGGTCTGCTGGAAAGCGATCTCTTTGGCCATGAGCGCGGCGCGTTTACCGGTGCCAGCAGCCAGCGCCTGGGCCGTTTCGAACTGGCGGATAAAAGCTCGCTGTTCCTCGACGAAGTGGGCGATATGCCGCTGGAGCTACAGCCTAAACTGCTGCGTGTGCTGCAGGAACAGGAGTTCGAACGTCTTGGCAGCAATAAGCTGATTCAGACCGACGTGCGGCTGATTGCCGCCACCAACCGCGATCTGAAAAAAATGGTCGCCGACCGCGAGTTTCGCAGCGACCTCTACTATCGCCTGAACGTGTTCCCGATTTGCCTGCCGCCCCTGCGCGAGCGCCCGGAAGATATCCCGTTGCTGGTCAAAGCGTTTACCGCCAAAATTGCCCGCCGGATGGGACGCAACATCGACAGCATTCCCGCCGAGACGTTACGCACCCTTTCCTCGATGGAGTGGCCCGGCAACGTGCGCGAGCTGGAAAACGTCATTGAGCGTGCGGTGCTGCTGACGCGCGGTAATGTGCTGCAACTCTCCCTGCCGGAGGTTTCTCTGCCGGACTCTCCCGCGGCCGCGACCGACGTGGCCCAGGACGGGGAAGATGAATATCAATTGATCGTCCGCGTACTGAAAGAGACCAACGGCGTGGTGGCCGGGCCGAAAGGGGCAGCCCAGCGTCTGGGGTTAAAACGCACCACCCTGCTGTCGCGCATGAAGCGCCTTGGAATAGATAAAGAGAGCCTGATTTAAGGCGCATTCCGGCGGTGCTTTCTGGCACCGCCTTTTGTCACCCTGCGTTATTGTCCCTCATTGACACACAATATTTTCCTCTGTATAAAATTCCGCCTTAATAATGAGTTTCATTTGCATCAAAAATAACTTTAATGAAGGGTAGCGTTTAATGAAGAAGGTCATCTGCGCGTTAGGCCTGGCGGTTGCGTCGGTCAGTTCTGCTCTGGCAACCACTTATCCTCTGACCATTGAAAACTGCGGTTATAAAGAGACCTTCACCAAAGCGCCGGAACGCGTCGTGGCCCTTGGTCAAAATACCGTTGAGATTTTGCTTCTGCTGGGCCTGGAAGATAAGGTGAAGGCCAGCGCCTTCTGGCCGACCAAAGTGCTGCCGCAGCTGGCGGAACAGAATGCCAAAATCAAAACGCTCACCGTCGAAATTCCTACGCTGGAATCTATCCTTGCGCAAAACCCCGATTTTGTTCCTGCACAATTGCCGCTGCTGCTCGGGCCAGAAAGTAAGGTCGCAAAACGTGAGGATCTGGCTACCGTCGGCGTGAACAGCTATTTATCACCGGGCATGTGCGCCACTAAAAAAGCCTCGGGCGATATGTACGGCAGCCGCCAGAAGCTGTGGGACATGACATACCTTTATAAAGAGATTGAAGATTTCGCCAAAATTTTCAACGTTGAAGACCGTGGTCAGGCCGTTATCGCCAGCTTCAAAAAACGTGAGGCAGACCTGCGCAAAGAATTTGGCAAAAGCAAAAAAGACCTCTCCTTTGTGTTCTGGTTCTCAAGCGCCTCTCCTTCTGCTGATGCCTACGTGGGCGGTAAAAACAGCGCCTCAGGCTTTATCGCTGACGTACTGGGTGGCCATAACGCCATCACCGCCGAGGCCGAATGGCCAACCGTGGGCTGGGAAAGCATCATTGCCGCTAACCCGGACGTGATTGTGGTCTCAAGCCTCGACCGTAACCGCTGGGCGCTGGATAACGCGGAAGAGAAAATCAAATTCCTGAAAAGCGATCCGGCCGTCAGCCAGCTTGAGGCCGTCAAAAAAGGCCATATCGTGGTGATGGACGGCCAGGCAATGAACCCGACGATCCGTACCATTTATGGCGCTGAACAGGTGGGCGAACAGCTCAGAAAACTGGGGCTGAACTGATGACGGCAGCCGTACTTCAGGCCCGACAGGGCCTGTTCCTGACCACTTCCGCTCTGCTGGCTATTGTCCTGCTGTTTCTGGTGATCGCCCTTGGCGTAAGCGTCGGAGAGTTGTCGATTCCGCTGTCCAATGTCTTTTATGCTATCGGTAATAAGCTGGGGCTGACCGCGGTTCCGCTCAACCGCATCTATGAGAGCGTGATCTGGGACTTCCGCCTGAGCCGCGCGCTGGTGGCGGCCTGCTGCGGCGCGGGGCTGGCTATCTGCGGCGCGGTTTTGCAGAGCCTGCTGAAAAACGCGCTGGCTGAACCTTACGTGCTCGGCGTCTCTGCGGGGGCGTCCACCGGCGCGGTTTCCGTCGTGGTGCTGGGGATGGGGACCGGCGCGGTGTCGCTCTCTGCGGGCGCGTTTGCCGGCGCATTCGCCGCCTTTGCGTTTATCGCCTTTCTGACCAACGGCGCGCGCGGCGGCAACGAGCGCACCATTCTGGCGGGCGTAGCCGCCTCTCAGCTCTTCAACGCCATCACCGCCTATACCATCAGCACCTCTGCCAGCGCGCAGCAGGCGCGTGATGTGATGTTCTGGCTGCTGGGCAGCTTTAGCGGTGTACGCTGGCCTGAATTCCAGCTGGCACTGGTTGTGGTGCTGATTGGGTTAGCCATTTGCCTCTACTATTCCCGGGCGCTGGATGCCTTTACCTTTGGTGACGACGCCGCGGCCTCGCTGGGGATTGCCGTCCCCTGGGTGCGCCTGGCGCTCTTTACCACCACCGCATTGATTACTGCAACCATCGTCAGTATGGCGGGCTCAATCGGCTTTGTCGGGCTGGTGGTTCCGCACGTCATGCGTTTCTTGTTCGGTCCTCTGCATCGAACCCTGCTGATTGCCAGCGCACTGGCGGGGGCGATCCTGATGGTGCTGGCAGATATCGCCTCGCGCATGCTGATTGCCCCGCAAAGTCTGCCCGTCGGGGTGGTAACCGCCCTGGTTGGCGTGCCGTTCTTTGCCGTGATCATCTACCGCTCAAGGAATAAGTAATGAGTATCTGCGCTGAAAATATTACCTGGAAGGTAGGCAAAAAGGTCATCGTCAATAACGTGTCGCTCAAGGTGGCGCGCGGTGAAACGGTAGGACTGCTTGGCCCTAATGGTTGCGGTAAATCATCGCTTCTGCGCATTCTGGCTGGCCTGCGCCGCCCGGATGCGGGCTGTGTGACGCTGGACGGTCAGGACATTTCCCGCATCGCCAAAAAGCAGCTTGCGCGCCGGGTGGCCTTCGTTGAACAGCACGGCATGACCGATGCCAATATGCGCGTTCGCGATGTCGTCAAACTTGGTCGCATCCCGCATCACTCCCCGTTCTCGAACTGGAGCAAGCAGGATGACGAGACCGTTACCGCCGCCCTGCAGCGGGTGGATATGCTGGAAAAAAGCGATCAGGGCTGGCTGAGCCTCTCCGGCGGGGAGCGCCAGCGCGTGCATATCGCCAGGGCGCTGGCGCAGACGCCTACAGAAATTTTGCTGGATGAACCGACCAACCACCTGGACATTCACCATCAGATGCAGCTGATGCACCTGATAAGCGACCTGCCGGTGACCAGCATTGTGGCTATTCACGATCTCAACCATGCATCGATGTTCTGCGATTCGCTGATTGTGATGCAGCAGGGGCAAATCGTGGCCACCGGAACGCCGCAGGAGATCCTCTCTGAGACGTTGCTCTGGGACGTTTTTCGGGTCAAAACCAAAATCGAGATCTCGCCGTTCCATGGCAAAAAACACATTCATTTTATCGTTTAAGCGCCCGTAACATGATGCCCCTGCGCCCTGCCACAACGCTCTGGCCGCCCGTCTTACTGGGCAGCCAGTTTGTGTTTAACATCGGTTTTTACGCGGTCGTCCCCTTCCTGGCGATCTTTTTGCGCGACGACATGCTGCTTTCCGGCGGCCTTATCGGGCTGATTCTGGGGCTGCGTACCTTTTCGCAGCAGGGGATGTTCATCGTCGGCGGTGCGCTCTCAGACCGCTTTGGTGCCAAAATCATTATCCTCTGCGGCTGCGTCATCCGCGTTGCGGGTTATCTGCTGCTGGCATTTGGACACGCGCTCTGGCCCATCATCCTTGGCGCCTGTCTGACCGGCATTGGCGGCGCGTTGTTCTCTCCCTCCATCGAAGCGCTGCTGGCCAGGGCGGGTACGCATAGCGAGACTAAAGGTCAACGCAGCCGTGCAGAGTGGTTTGCGCTGTTTGCCGTCTGCGGTGAACTCGGCGCGGTGCTGGGCCCGGTTGTCGGGGCGTTGCTCACGGGGCTGGGGTTTCGCCAGGTGGCGCTGGCGGGGGCGGGGGTCTTCGTCGTCGCGCTGATTGTGCTCTACTTCTGCCTTCCGGCTGCGCAACACAGCAAGCAGGCACTCAATATTGTTCCCTGGTGGACAACCTTCCGTCAGCCGCGCTTTGTCGCCTTTATCATCGCCTACAGCTCGTGGCTGTTGAGCTACAACCAGCTCTATCTGGCGCTGCCCGTAGAGATCCAGCGTGCCGGTGGTAACGAGAAAGATCTCGGCCCCCTGTTTATGCTGGCCTCTGTGCTGATCATCACCTTGCAGCTTCCGCTGGCCCGCTTTGCACGACGCGTGGGCGCGGTGAGAATTTTGCCGGTGGGCTTTTTACTGCTCTCGGCATCTTTTGCGAGCGTGGCGGTGTTCGCCCCGACGGTGCCGCCGGAAGGCTGGCTGCGCTTGCTGCCGTCGGTATGTTTTGTGGCGCTATTAACGCTTGGGCAAATGCTGCTGGTGCCCTCGGCGAAAGATCTGGTTCCACGCTTTGCGGAGGAATCGACACTTGGCGCGCACTACGGGGCACTCGCCACCGCAGGCGGTGTTGCGGTGCTGCTGGGGAATTTGCTGTTTGGCAGTCTGCTGGATCGTGCGCTTGTGCCTTCGCCGCAGGCGATGTTCCCCTGGCTGCTGCTGGCCCTGTTCCCGCTATGCAGCGCGATCGCCATGAAGATCATTTGTCGCCCTTTCACACGCTGAGACGGTTACTTTTTCGGGCGATACTTTTCCGGTAATTCCGGTACCGGGCGACGATCGTCAAGCAGATGGCGTACCGTCAGAATGGGGTGACGCCACAGCATGCGGGGCCCCGCCCAGCGCATAATCTGCTTCATCTCTTCACGCCGGGCGGGCTGGTAGCAGTGTACCGGACACTGTTTACAGGCCGGTTTTTCCTCACCAAAGACGCACTTATCCAGACGCTTATCTGCATAGGCATTCAGCGCCTGATAATGCCCCTCTTCCTGAGAAGCCTGCGGGCACTGTTTTTCATACAGAGCGATCATTCTGGCGATCGTCTTTTTTTCCCGTGAAATACGTTTACCAGACATAGCGGCTCACCGACTAAAAACATGCATTAATAATACTCCTTTATCTGCCACTTTTCAGTCGTTGCATTTCGTTTTCTGAAGCCGCCTTCCACTATTAAGCCCACCCCCACCCTTTTTTACTGGTATTTTATACAGGCATTAACAACACGCGTCGCTCATCGTTACGGAGGCTATATGCAAGAGATCGCCACGACCAAACACTATCGCCACTTAAAAGTCGGTTATTTCAGAAAGCGTCACGAAGACCGGAAGACCAAAATCCCGCGACGTTACAGCGTACATGCGGCGTTGAGCTTAAAAGGCGACTGGCTGGAGCAGGCAGGGTTTACTACCCACTCTCAGGTCAGGGTGGGGGTTGAACAGGGGAAAATTGTCATCGAACTACTGAAAGAAGATCTCAGCGAGAGCAGAAGAAAATAGGACGCTTACCGACGGTAAATAGAAACCCTCTGGGCCCTTGTTTCAGAATGGTATAGTTCAATTTATGGTTCGGATAAATAAAGAAATCAGGCAATACGTCGCCGAGTACATTATCCGGCAGGGAGTCTTCATTAACCTCATGGATCTTCACGGAGGTAAACTGGAAAGAGTCTTTGTTTTCGGTCCAGATATAAGACACATCCCGGCGGATAGAGGCTATCGCCTTCTCATTTTTAAAATATGTCCCGCTTAGCGCGATGACCCCGGTCTGCTTTTGCATGGTGTACATAAAATCCAGCGTCAGGTTTGCGCGGGCATCTTCATGGTAAACAACAACAGAAACTGAACAGGCTTCCGTATTTTGTTTTTTTTCTAAGTGATAATGATAAAGCCAGGACGTCAGCGCCCCAACGGCAAACAGGACGAGACACAGGATGGCAGTAGACTTTTTAGTCACTGATTGTACCCCCTAAAATAAAGCGTAACGCATCCTGCATCTTCTTCTTGCTCATACGGTTTTCTGCAAATGAGTACAGAAAGTGCCGGAGCCGTGCTGGATGAAGAGAAGTAGGCCCAGGGGTATTTTTTACAATCGAGCCCTGTTCGCATGATAATTTGCTTATAACGCGTGAAGTTACCCCTGCTTTTAATATCATCGTTTCGTGAGAAAAAATGGCAGCCATTTTCCGTACTGCTTATGGTGTAGTCTTTAAAAAAGTCTTTTCTGGAATAGTCATGGACCGCCAGATGAAGAATAAAATAGCCCAGCCCAAAAGAGAGGGCCATAAAAAGCAGTGGAAGATAGCGACGATAGTGATGACGCGGGGTCTTATCTTTCACCTGAACGGCAGCAGTTTCCGCAATCACCTCTTTCGAGCCGCTGACAGGCTGGGCTTCTGCTATCGCGCTTTCTGATTCTGTTACGTCGTTTTCAATTCGGCTGACCTTAACTTCTTTTTTAATCTGGAACCCTTTTCTGGGTACCGTGGCAACCAGCGTGTCGTCAGTCTCTCCCGTCGTGCGCAGCCCACGCCGGATAATGGAGATATTCTGATAAAGGGTATTGGCCGGAACTAACATTCCGTCTTCACCCCAAACTTTAGTGAAGAAATCCCTTTGATTAACCACTTCCGGGGCGGACTCAAGCAGAAGAACCAGGCAACGACTGGCTGGCGTCGTCAGAATGACGCTCAACTCCGGTCGGGTCATAGAGACAAGTAAGTTTTTCTCTGGACAAAATTTAATATTATCGTTAATTATCCAGAACATATGAGACTCACTATGCAATAAACAGAATCAGAAAACTGTTGCCAGAGTTAGCAAGTATACTCTGCGAATATTCCTTGTCAAAGCAGTAAGTTATGGTGTTTGTTCAGCAGTAACACCGAAATAAAATAATATGAGCATAATAGAATATTATCCCCACATCGAAGACAAATACGTTTCTGAAACAGAAAAAAAGGATGACGTTATATTCTGACGCCTTTATTCCCGTTTACGTTTAATGCGCAAGGAATATCGCGCGGTGTTCCTTTAGCGTTACCGGACCAGCGTGCCTGTCGCAATTGCGGCAAGACAGGCCCACGTCTTCAGTATCGCTGGAATCAGGTACGCATTTTAGTCGAAAGAGCCTGCACGTCTGTTTTCCTGTCCAGCAGAGTCCGTTATCATGGTCCGTGAACGATTCATGATAAGAAACGCAGGCTGTCATGCGTTCCAATGAGAGAGTAAGAAACCTGACAATAAAAAAGACAACTCATTGAAATTGAAAAAAAAATGGACACGGTAACCTAATGAGTACACTTGAAAATTTTGACGCCCATACCCCAATGATGCAGCAGTACCTGAAGCTGAAAGCGCAGCATCCGGAAATCCTGCTGTTTTACCGCATGGGCGATTTTTACGAGCTGTTTTATGACGATGCTAAACGGGCATCGCAGCTGCTCGACATCTCTCTGACCAAACGTGGCGCATCGGCAGGTGAACCCATCCCGATGGCAGGCATTCCGCATCATGCGGTAGAAAACTACCTGGCCAAGCTGGTGAATCAGGGCGAGTCGGTTGCCATCTGTGAGCAGATCGGCGATCCGGCCACCTCAAAAGGCCCGGTTGAACGCAAGGTCGTGCGTATCGTCACGCCAGGCACCATTAGCGACGAAGCCCTGCTCCAGGAGCGTCAGGATAACCTGCTGGCGGCCCTGTGGCAGGACGGCAAAGGGTTTGGTTACGCCACGCTGGATATCAGCTCCGGGCGTTTTCGTCTGAGCGAGCCGGCTGACCGGGAAACCATGGCAGCCGAGCTGCAACGCACCAACCCGGCGGAACTGCTGTATGCCGAAGATTTTGCCGAAATGGCGTTGATCGAAGGTCGTCGCGGCCTGCGCCGCCGTCCGCTGTGGGAATTTGAAATTGATACCGCTCGCCAGCAGCTCAACCTGCAGTTTGGTACCCGCGATCTGATTGGCTTTGGGGTGGAAAACGCCCCGCGCGGATTGTGCGCCGCGGGCTGCCTTTTGCAGTATGTGAAAGATACCCAGCGCACCGCCCTGCCGCATATCCGCTCTATCACCATGGAGCGCCAGCAGGACAGCATCATTATGGATGCGGCCACGCGTCGGAATCTGGAGATCACCCAGAACCTGGCGGGTGGCGTTGAGAACACGCTGGCATCCGTCCTCGATAACACCGTGACGCCGATGGGCAGCCGCATGCTGAAGCGCTGGCTGCATATGCCCGTCCGCGATACGGATACGCTCGTTTGTCGTCAGCAGACCATTGCCGCGCTGCAGGATCGCTACACCGAGCTGCAGCCTGTGCTGCGTCAGGTGGGCGATCTGGAGCGTATTCTGGCTCGCCTGGCACTGCGCACGGCGCGGCCTCGCGACCTTGCACGAATGCGTCATGCCTTCCAGCAGTTGCCGGAACTGCGTGCTCAACTGAGCGACGTTGACAGCGCACCGGTTCAGAAACTGCGCGAAACCATGGGCGAGTTTGCTGAACTCCGCAATCTGCTGGAGCGCGCTATCATAGATGCGCCGCCGGTTCTGGTGCGCGACGGTGGCGTAATTGCCCCTGGCTACAACGAAGAGCTGGACGAATGGCGCGCGCTGGCGGACGGCGCAACGGATTACCTCGACAAGCTGGAGATCCGCGAGCGCGAACGTCTCGGGCTCGATACCCTGAAAGTCGGCTATAACGCAGTCCACGGTTACTATATTCAGATCAGCCGCGGGCAGAGCCATCTGGCGCCGATTCACTATGTGCGTCGCCAGACGTTGAAAAACGCTGAGCGCTACATCATTCCTGAACTGAAAGAGTATGAGGACAAAGTTCTCACCTCGAAAGGCAAAGCGCTGGCCCTGGAAAAGCAGCTTTACGACGAGCTGTTCGACATGCTGATGCCACACCTCGCGGACCTGCAGTTAAGCGCTGGCGCGCTGGCGGAGCTGGATGTGCTGGTGAATCTGGCTGAGCGTGCTGAAACGCTGAACTATACCTGCCCGACCTTTACCGACAAGCCCGGCATTCGCATTACCGAAGGCCGCCACCCGGTGGTGGAGCAGGTACTGAACGAGCCATTCATCGCTAACCCGCTGAGCCTGTCGCCGCAGCGAAGAATGCTGATCATTACCGGTCCGAACATGGGCGGTAAAAGTACCTATATGCGCCAGACGGCGCTTATCGCCCTGCTCGCCTACATCGGCAGCTACGTTCCGGCGCAGAAAGTTGAGATTGGCCCCATCGATCGTATCTTCACCCGCGTGGGTGCGGCGGACGATCTGGCCAGCGGCCGTTCCACCTTTATGGTCGAAATGACGGAAACCGCCAATATCCTGCACAACGCGACAGAACACAGCCTGGTGCTGATGGACGAAGTCGGACGCGGCACCTCAACCTACGACGGACTGTCGCTGGCATGGGCGTGTGCGGAAAACCTGGCGAATAAAATCAAGGCCATGACGCTGTTCGCGACGCACTACTTTGAACTGACGCAGTTGCCGGAGAAAATGGAGGGCGTGGCAAACGTCCACCTGGATGCGCTTGAGCATGGCGATACCATCGCCTTTATGCACACGGTGCAGGAGGGGGCCGCGAGCAAGAGCTATGGCCTGGCCGTCGCGGCACTGGCGGGTGTGCCTAAAGAGGTAATTAAACGCGCGCGTCAGAAACTGCGCGAGCTGGAAAGCCTGTCACCGAATGCGGCGGCCACCCAGATTGACGGTACACAGATGTCGCTGCTGGCACCTGCGGAAGAGACGTCACCCGCCGTTGAAGCGCTGGAGAATCTCGACCCGGATTCACTGACGCCACGTCAGGCGCTGGAGTGGATTTATCGGCTGAAAAGTCTGGTTTAGTTTTCTGCGGTCTGTTTTGTCGGGTGGCGGCTTCGCCTTACCCGACCTACAAAACCCGTAGGCCCGGTAAGCGTAGCGCCACCGGGCAAAGGACCGCACGATGTTACCGCCCGGTAAGCGCAGCGCCACCGGGCTTTTTTTTTACATCAATGGCGGAATGGTCGGTACCTGCGGCGCCTCATCAATATCCTTCTGCGTCATGCGGAACGCTTCAGGGTAATGTTCGCGGCTGGTACGACGCAGCGGCTCAGTATCGCGCCAGGTATACAGGCAATGCTGGCACTGATAAACCGTCCAGATCCCTTTCACCGGTGATGTGGCCATCACCTCAATTTGCTCATCGGCACAACGTGGACAAATCATCTTTTCCTCCTTATTGGCGTGCTGCCAGCATCGCAGTCAGCTTTTCAGCCCAGGCTTTGGTTTCAGGTAAATCCTGCACCGGCTGGCTGTAGTGACCGCGGTTATCCGGCGCAACAGGCGTGGTGGCATCAATAATCAGCTTGTCGGTGATGCCTGCCGGGCTGGACCCAGGATCAAGCTCAAGAACCGACATGTTCGGCAGTTGCACCAGATCCCCTGCCGGGTTCACTTTCGATGACAGCGCCCACATCACCTGCGGCAGGTTGAACGGATCGACATCTTCATCCACCATAATCACCATCTTCACATAGCCCAGGCCATGCGGCGTGGTCATGGCGCGTAAACCGACCGCGCGGGCAAAACCACCGTAGCGTTTTTTGGTGGAGATGATCGCCAGCAGACCGTGGGTGTACATCGCGTTCACCGCCTGCACTTCAGGGAACTCCGCTTTCAGTTGCTGGTAAAGCGGCACACAGGTGGCTGGCCCCATCAGGTAGTCGATCTCGGTCCAGGGCATCCCGAGATAGAGGGATTCGAAAATCGGTTTGGTGCGGTACGAGACTTTATCAATACGGACCACCGTCATATTGCGTCCGCCCGAATAGTGCCCGGTAAACTCACCGAACGGCCCTTCAATTTCACGTTTACGGCCTTCAATCACCCCTTCCAGGATCACTTCAGACCCCCACGGCACATCGAAGCCGGTCAACGGTGCGGTCGCAATCGGGTACGGGCTTTCACGCAGCGCCCCGGCCATTTCATACTCGGACTGATCGTATTTCAGCGGCGTTGCGCCCATCAGGGTGATGATCGGATCGTTGCCCAACGTAATCGCAATCGGCAGGTCTTCACCACGCTCTTCGGCTTTATGCAGATGCAGGGCGATATCATGCATCGGCACCGGCTGCAGGCCGAGCTTACGTTTGCCCTTCACTTCCATGCGGTAAATACCGACGTTCTGCTTGCCAAAATGGTCCGGGTCGAGCGGATCGCGCGAGACAACGCACGCTTTGTCGAGATAAAAACCGCCGTCCCCGTCGTTCAGGCGAAACAGCGGCAGGATGTCGAACAGGTTAATCTCTTCACCGTCCACCGTATTCTGCGCCCATGCGGGGCTGGCCCGGCGCTCCGGTGCGACCGGGAATTTATCCCAGCGGCGAATAAACTCATCGATTTGCTTTTTGACCGGGGTATTCGCTGGCAGCCCCATCGAAATGGCGTGGTTCTGCCAGGAGCCGATGGTGTTCATCACCACCCTGGCATCGGTAAACCCGCGAATGTTATCGAACCACAGCGCAGGCGCACCGTCACCGATACGTCCCGTCGCGTTAGCGGCCGCCGCCAGATCCGGCTCCGCATTGACCTCTTCTTCAATTTTCAGCAGTTGCCCTTGCTCATCGAGCGCCTGCAGGAAGCTTCTCAAATCATCAAATGCCATCGTTATTCTCCTGTGAAAAATGTTTCGCCGCCTGCAGGCCGTTCCAGCGACGCGCCTTTTTGTGCTCCAGACCAAACTGGTCGAGCACGCGGGTCACGATATGCTGGGTGATATCATCGGCGGTTTGCGGGTGGTTGTAATACGCAGGCATGGGCGGCACCATCGCCACACCCATGCGGGAAAGCGCGAGCATGTTCTCCAGATGAATGGTGCTGAGCGGCGTTTCACGCGGGACCAGCACCAGCTTGCGCCCCTCTTTCAGCACCACGTCTGCCGCACGGCCCACCAGCCCTTCGGCATAGCCCGCGCGGATACCCGCCAGCGTTTTCATGCTGCAGGGAATGACGATCATGCCGTCGGTACGAAACGAGCCGGAGGAGATGGTGGCAGCCTGATCGGCAGGACTGTGAACGACATCTGCCAGGGCGGCGACATCCTGCGCGGTATAAGGCGTTTCCAGCTCAATGGTGGTTTTCGCCCATTTCGACATCACCAGATGGGTTTCAACCTCTGGCATGTCCCGTAACGCCTGCAGTAAAGCCACCCCCAGCGGAGCACCTGTTGCTCCCGTCATTCCCACGATCAATCTCATTCAGCACCTCAATTAATTTGTTCGCATACGAACATAATGACTACGTTACTCCCGGTGAGCTGAGCTGACAATATTGTTCGTACACGATCACACGTAATGCTAAAAACTGCTGCGTTAAAATCGCAGGCAATAGCGGCTATCATAGGGGGGAGATTTTTTTCGTCGGAGTGTTCATGGAACTGAGACAAGAAGCGTTCCACCTGCTACGGCAGCTTTTTCAACAGCATACTGCCCACTGGCAACATGCTTTACCGGCGCTGACCAAGCCGCAATATGCGGTGATGCGATCTGTTTCTGAAAATCCGGGGATCGAGCAGGTCGCCCTGACGGAAGTTGCCGTGAGCACAAAAGCGACGCTGGCCGAAATGCTGAGCCGCATGGAATCGCGTGGGCTGGTGAAGCGCGAACACGATCCTGCGGATAAGCGCCGCCGGTTTGTCTTCCTCACGCCTGAAGGGGAAGCCCTGCTTGCAAGCTGTAAACCGGTCGGCAATGAGGTGGATGAGGCGTTTTTAGGGCGTCTCAGCCAGGACGAGCGGGAACAATTTACGGCACTGATCAAAAAGATGATGCATGACTAGTTCACCCGGGCACGCATAAAATCAATAAATGTCCGAACCTTAGCGGGCACATGCTGGGCATCTGGATAAACGGCATAGATGCCCTGCTGAGCAAACGTGTATCCCGGTAAAAGCGATACCAGAACCCCCGAATTCAGTGCGTTTCGCACCAGCCACTCCGGCAGCAGCGCCACACCACATCCCGCATGCGCGAAAGCCATCAGCGCCTGGGCGCTATCTGCGTACAGGCGCGGGGCTTTTTTAATCTCAAAGGCAACCAGATTGCCATCTGCATCTTTTACCTGCCAGTGCAGCGGCGAAGGTAAACGCTCGTGAACGATCCACTCTGCCTGCGCCAGGTGTTCGAGAGATTCAACGGGATGGTTAGCCAGCCACCCGGGGGCGGCAACCGGCAGGATAGTAAAGTTTGAAATCAAGGCGGCGTGGTAGCGCGAATCAGCGAGTGTTCCCAGCCGGATGGCGACATCAAAGCGCTCCGAGATAAGATCGGCATGCTGAGACGACGAAACATGACGAACGCGAAGCTCCGGATGCTGCTGGCTAAATTCGGCCAGCAAAGGCACAACCACCTGCGAACCGTATTCGGGCGTGGTGGTGATCCGCAATTCGCCGGTCAGGCCGGCATGGTTAGCGCGAACGTCATCCTGCAGGCGTTCAGCCTCCTGTAAAAGCCTGACGCTTCGCTGATGAAAAAGCACGCCCGCCTCGGTTAACGTCAGGCGACGGGTGGATCGCAACAGCAGCGTGACTCCCAGCTCATCTTCCAGCTGGCGAATATTGAAGCTGACCACGGCCTTTGTCAGCCCCATCGACTCTGCGGCGGCAGTAAAACTGCCCGCATCTGCTACCGCCACAAACATCGCCGTTCGCTGGAGATTCAGCATCGTTAACCTTCAAAATTGTCAAAATAGTTTTGACAGTATATCGCGAATTGTTGCGTTTATCGGCACCGGACAAGCCGATACGATACGCCCCCTCACCGGAGGATCCACCATGACGTATCGCAGCAAAGTCGCCGTAGTCTATCTGCTGGGCTTTTTTCTTGATTTGATCAACATGTTTATCGCCAGCGTCGCCTTTCCGGCAATGGCGCAGACCTATCACGCCACGCCCTCTGCACTCGCCTGGGTCAGTAACGGGTATATTGCCGGCCTGACGCTGGTGATCCCGTTCAGCAGTGCCCTGACGCGCCGCATCGGGGCAAAGCACGTCATCCTTCTCTCGCTGGTTCTCTTTAGCGTAGCCTCCACCGCGGCAGGCTTGTCTGCCACACTTGAAAGTCTGATTGCCTGGCGGGTGCTGCAGGGCGTGGGCGGTGGCTTATTGATCCCCGTAGGGCAGGCGCTGACCTGGCAACAGTTTAAAGCGCATGAACGCGCCAGGCTCTCTTCCGCCGTCATGCTGGTTGCACTGCTTGCCCCCGCATGCTCACCAGCGTTAGGGGGCGTACTGGTTCAGGCGTTAAGCTGGCGGTGGGTATTTTTTGCTACCCTCCCGGTTGCTCTCCTGACCTTTGCGTTGGCCTGTCTGTGGCTTAAGCATGAAATGCCCGCGATGAAAGCAAACCGACTGCTGAACCTGAGTTTGATCGCCGATCCGCTTCTGCGCGTTTCCATGATGGTTTATGTATGTGTCCCCGGCATGTTTATCGGAATAAACGTCACCGGCATGTTTTATCTGCAGAGCGTGGCCAACATGACGCCAGCCGCGACGGGCATGCTTATGCTGCCGTGGTCTCTGGCATCGTTTATGGCCATCACCGCAACGGGCCGTTACTTTAACCGTGTCGGCCCCCGACCTCTGTTGATCGCGGGTTGCCTGCTTCAGGCGTCAGGTATTCTGCTTTTGCTCAGCGTCAGTGCGACCACGGGCACGCTGCCAGCGATCGTTGCGTTTGCATTAATGGGCACAGGAGGCAGTCTTTGCAGCAGTACGGCGCAGAGCAGCGCATTTCTGACAACGCGTCGGGAAGAGATGGCTGATGCCAGCGCGCTGTGGAATCTTAATCGTCAGCTGAGTTTTTTTGCGGGTGCCTTTCTGCTGGCACAGGTGCTGGATCTGGCCCAGAGGTATTTGCCCCCCGTCGCCGCGTGGCACGGGATGTTTCTGGTTGCTTCGGCCATCACCCTGGTGCCCGTCATCTCTGTATTTCGTCTTAACAACCCGCAGGTGCTTGCACAACTGCAACAGGAGAAACCATGACGCCTTTCGAACACGACATCATTGATATTCATATCGCACTGGAAAACTGGCTGGGTGCCGGTGAAGGTAATATTGATGCCCTGCTCGCCCGTTTCCAGCCAAACTTTCTGATGGTTCCCCCGAGTGGGGCGCATTTAAACCATGACGCCCTTGTCCGTTTTCTGCACGCCCAGCGTGGAAGCCGACCCGGCCTTAAAATCATCATTGATGAGTTAGCCACGATTCAGTCATGGGATAACGGTGCGGTGCTTCATTACCGGGAGACGCAGACCCGCCCGGACCAGCCCGTCAACGTACGCTGGTCAACCGCGGTGCTCAATCGGGATGGCGAGAAAATCAGCTGGCGTCTGCTGCACGAAACGGCGCAGCCGTAAGAGATAAAAAAGGCCCGTCTCACGACGGGCCTTTTTTTGACGAAAGGTTGCTTATTCGCGGAACAGCGCTTCGATATTCAGACCTTGCCCCTGCAGAATTTCACGCAGGCGGCGCAGACCTTCAACCTGAATCTGACGAACACGTTCACGGGTCAAGCCAATTTCACGGCCGACGTCTTCCAGTGTCGCAGCTTCATACCCCAGTAAACCGAAACGACGTGCCAGCACTTCACGCTGTTTGGCGTTCAGTTCGAACAGCCATTTGACGATGCTCTGTTTCATGTCATCGTCCTGCGTGGTGTCTTCCGGGCCGTTGTCTTTTTCATCGGCCAGGATATCCAGCAGCGCTTTTTCGGAGTCGCCACCCAGCGGGGTGTCAACCGAGGTAATGCGCTCGTTGAGACGCAGCATGCGGCTTACGTCATCAACCGGTTTGTCGAGTTGCTCAGCAATCTCTTCTGCGCTTGGCTCGTGGTCCAGTTTATGGGACAACTCGCGCGCGGTACGCAGATAGACGTTCAACTCTTTGACGATGTGAATCGGCAGGCGAATCGTACGGGTTTGGTTCATAATGGCCCGTTCGATGGTCTGACGAATCCACCAGGTCGCGTAGGTGGAGAAGCGGAACCCACGTTCTGGGTCAAACTTCTCTACTGCGCGGATGAGACCTAAGTTGCCCTCTTCAATCAGATCCAGCAGAGCCAGACCACGATTGCCGTAACGACGGGCAATTTTCACGACCAGACGCAAGTTACTTTCAATCATGCGACGGCGCGAGGCAACATCACCACGCAAAGCACGACGTGCGAAATAGACTTCTTCTTCGGCCGTTAACAGTGGGGAGTAACCAATCTCCCCAAGGTAAAGCTGAGTCGCGTCCAGTACACGCTGTGTGGCACCCTGCGATAACAGCTCTTCTTCAGCCAAATCGTTATCACTGGGTTCCTCTTCTACTAAGGCTTTTTCGTCAAAAGCCTCTGCTCCGTTCTCATCAAATTCCGCATCTTCATTTAAATCATGAACTTTCAGCGTATTCTGACTCATAAGGTGGCTCCTACCCGTGATCCCTGAACGAGACACCCTGGCTGGCATGCCCCGTCAATTTATCGCTGCGGCAAGTACTGCAGCGGGTTTACGGATTTCCCCTTGTAACGAATTTCAAAATGCAAGCGTGTAGAACTGGTTCCGGTGCTACCCATGGTAGCGATTTTTTGCCCCGCCTTAACTTCTTGTTGTTCCCGGACCAGCATTGTGTCGTTATGGGCGTAGGCACTCAGGTAATCATCGTTGTGTTTGATGATAATAAGATTACCGTAACCGCGCAGAGCGTTACCGGCATACACAACGCGTCCGTCTGCGGTCGCGATGATAGCCTGTCCCTTACTTCCTGCGATATCGATCCCTTTGTTCCCTCCTTCGGAGGAAGAGAAGTTCTCGATAACCTTACCGTCAGTTGGCCAGCGCCAAGTTGAGATTGGCGAACTGGAACTCATACTGCTGGCAGTCGGTTCAGTAGAGCTAACCACAGGTGCCGTAGCCGGTGCTGTGACAACAGTCGCAGTCCCTTTATTATTCGGCAACATTTTGTTAGCAGTCTGATCACCTGAATCTTCAGAATACGTAATTACAGGTTGTGAAGCAACCACCGTGGTGGATTTTTGTGCAGGCTTAACGCTGTTATTTTGCGCGGTCACGTCGGCTGCAGAAACGGTATTGCCAGGCGTAAGCGGCGTACCCGTTGCGTTGCCCACCTGGAGCGTCTGCCCGACTTCCAGCGCATACGGTGCCTGGACGTTGTTGCGCTGCGCGAGGTCACGGAAATCGTTCCCGGTGATCCACGCGATATAGAACAGCGTATCGCCACGTTTCACGGTATAGGTGCTGCCGCCGGTATAGCTGCCTTTCGGAATGTTCCCATACTGACGGTTATATACTATGCGGCCATTTTGGGTCTGAACAGGTTGTTCGACTGGCTGAATCTGTGTTGGCTGTGTAACAGGATGTTGCACAGGCTGAATTTGTGGTGTTTGCTGCGGCGCAGCAGTGCCCATTTTAGGTGGCGGCGTGATCAACATTCCGCTGGACGTGTTACCGGAGCCGCTGTTTCCGCCAACAGAACTGACAGGCGCAGGTGCATTGTTAGAACTCGAACAGCCTGCCAGCCAGAGCGAAACCAGTGATAATGCCGCAACACGGCTGATGGTGAATTTAGGGCTTCCCGCGCTCATTTATCCCCCAGGAATGTGTTAACTACCAGTGACTTAAAATTAACCGTGATGGCACGACTCTTTCGCGCCACACCATACGCTGAATTTGCCTTAATAACCCTGGATAATTCCGAGTCTTAGGCCAGTTCCCCCTTTACCAGAGGCACAAAGCGCACGGCTTCTACGGTATCGATAATAAACTCGTCGCCACGTCGACGAACGCGCTTTAACAGCTGCTGCTCATCGCCAACAGGCAATACAAGAATGCCCCCCTCATCCAGCTGCGACAACAGGGCCGCAGGGATCTCCGGTGGAGCCGCCGTCACGATGATTGCGTCAAACGGGGCGCGAGCCTGCCAACCCTGCCATCCATCACCGTGTCGTGTCGAAACATTGTGTAAATCAAGTTGTTTCAGGCGACGACGCGCCTGCCACTGTAAACCTTTGATCCGCTCAACCGAGCACACATGATGCACCAGATGCGCCAGAATCGCAGTTTGATACCCGGACCCGGTGCCAATCTCCAGCACGCGGGAGTCGGGGGTGAGCTCCAGCAGCTCCGTCATGCGCGCCACCATGTAGGGCTGCGAAATCGTCTGGCCCTGCCCGATGGGCAAGGCCACGTTTTCCCACGCTTTGTGTTCAAACGCCTCATCTACAAATTTCTCACGCGGAACCTGGGCGAGCGCGTCAAGCACATGCTCGTCGCGGATCCCCTGTGCGCGAAGTTGTTCCAGAAGAGTTTGTACACGTTTGCTTACCATTGCGCGATCACTCCTGCGCGATCAAGCCAGCCCGACACCACATCATGCGCGCTATACGCGGTTAAATCTACGTGCAGCGGCGTTACCGAGACATAGCCTTCATCCACAGCGGCAAAGTCAGTATCCGGCCCCGCATCGCACTTATCGCCAGGAGGGCCAATCCAGTAGAGCGTGTTGCCGCGCGGATCCTGCTGCGGGATGACCTGATCGGCCGGATGACGGCTTCCGCAACGCGTGACGCGAATGCCCTTGATTTCATTCAGCGGGAGATCCGGCACGTTGATGTTGAGGATGCGTCCGGTACGCAGCGGTTCACGGCTAAGTGCCCGCAGGATAGAACAGGTTACCGCTGCCGCCGTGTCGTAATGAGTGTGACCATTTAACGATACCGCCAGCGCCGGAAAGCCAAGATGACGGCCTTCCATTGCGGCCGCCACGGTACCAGAGTAGATAACGTCATCACCCAGATTCGGCCCGGCGTTAATCCCGGAAACGACGATATCCGGGCGCGGGCGCATCAGCGCATTCACCCCCAGAAAAACGCAGTCCGTTGGCGTGCCCATCTGCACGGCAATATCGCCATTTTCAAAAGCAAAGGTGCGAAGCGACGACTCCAGCGTCAATGAGTTAGACGCTCCACTGCGGTTACGATCGGGAGCCACGACCTGCACATCCGCAAATTCGCGAAGGTGTTTCGCCAGCGTCTGAATGCCTGGGGCATGGATCCCGTCATCGTTACTCAGCAATATTCGCATAATCACCCGACGTGTTGATAAGTTCCCTGACAACACTGGTGGCAAAGCTACCTGCCGGCAGCCAGAAGCGTAACTCAACGGTTACGTCATCCCACCAGTTCCAGCTTAACTGCTGCGGGTAGAGCAACATCGCCCGGCGTGCTGCTTCGACTTTTTCCCGCACCAGCAATGATTGTAATTCTTGCGCTTCGGCCACGGCTGCCTGCTCCGCGGCCAGCGCGTCATCCTGCGTTCCCCAGTCGCCCGTGCCGGGCAAGGCTGCGGTGATCATCAGCGTTTTAGCGTCCACGCGCGACTGTACATCGGCCATTTCTTCGGCCGTTGCCACAAACCAGCTACCGCGTCCCGCTAATTGTAGCGCATCGCCGACAACAACTTGATTCGCGTCCGGTTTTTTCAGCCGTTCGCTTACGATCTGATTAAACAACGCACTGCGGGCCGCCGACAACCAAAAACTGCGTTTATTCCTGTCGCGCACCGGCGCATCGCTCTGCGCCCAGCGCAGTGCGCCCTGCAGGTTACTGCCGCCGATGCCAAAACGCTGTGCACCAAAGTAGTTAGGCACACCGCGTTCACTGATGGCCTGCAAGCGTTTTTCCACGTCGTCACGGCCGGTCACTTCACGCAGTACGAGGGTAAAGTTGTTACCTTTCAACGCCCCCAGACGCAGTTTGCGCTTGTGACGGGCGTACTCCAGCACCTTACAGCCCTCAAGCTCAAATTTGCTTAAATCAGGCATCGCATTGCCGGGAACGCGCGCGCAAAGCCACTGTTCGGTGACCGCGTGTTTGTCTTTCTGCCCGGCGAAGCTCACTTCGCGGGCATGGATTTTCAGGAATTTAGCCAGCGCATCGGCCACAAAGCGGGTATTGCAGCCATTTTTGAGGATGCGCACCAGAATATGCTCGCCTTCGCCGTCCGGCTCAAAGCCCAAATCTTCCACGACCACGAAATCTTCGGGGCTGGCTTTCAGCAGACCACTCCCCAGCGGTTTACCGTGCAGGTAGGTCAGGTTGTCAAAATCGGTCATTTGCTCGCCTTTACCAGCAGCGCCACGGCTTCGCAGGCGATGCCTTCGCCGCGACCGGTAAAGCCCAGTTTCTCCGTGGTGGTCGCTTTGACGTTAACGTCATCCATATGGCAGCCCAGATCTTCAGCGATAAATACGCGCATCTGAGGAATATGCGGCAGCATTTTGGGGGCCTGAGCGATGATCGTCACATCGACGTTACCCAGGATGTAGCCCTTCGCCTGAATACGGCGCCAGGCTTCACGCAACAGCGCACGGCTGTCTGCGCCTTTAAACGCCGGATCGGTGTCCGGGAACAGCTTGCCGATATCGCCCAGCGCCGCCGCGCCCAGTAAGGCGTCGGTTAAGGCGTGTAATGCCACGTCGCCATCAGAATGCGCCAGCAGCCCTTTTTCATAAGGAATGCGCACGCCGCCAATGATAATTGGGCCAACGCCTCCAAAGGCGTGTACATCAAAACCGTGTCCAATTCGCATTATGCCTTCTCCTGATGGGTCGAACGGGTAAGATAAAATTCCGCGAGCTGTAAATCTTCCGGGCGCGTCACTTTTATATTATCAGCGCGCCCTTCAACAAGCGTTGGGTGGAAACCGCAATACTCCAGCGCAGAGGCTTCGTCGGTGATGGTCGCACCTTCTTTAAGCGCGCGCGTTAAGCAGTCGTGGAGTAATTCGCGGGGGAAAAATTGTGGCGTCAGCGCGTGCCAGAGATCGACGCGCTCAACGGTATGCGCGATAGCCTGTTTGCCAGGCTCGGCACGCTTCATGGTGTCGCGTACCGGCGCGGCCAGAATGCCACCGACTTTACTGGTTTCACTCAGCGCCAGCAGGCGCGCAAGATCGTCCTGATGCAGGCACGGGCGCGCAGCGTCGTGGACCAGCACCCACTGGGCATCGCCAGCGGCCTGGATGCCCGCCAGCACGGAATCGGCGCGCTCGGCACCGCCATCAACGACGGTGATCTGCGGATGAGCAGCCAGCGGTAACTGTGCGAACCGGGCATCGCCCGGACTGATGGCGATGATGACACGCGTCACTCGGGGGTGCGCCAGCAGCGCCGCCACGGCATGTTCGAGGATCGTTTTATCGCCAATAGAGAGGTATTGCTTGGGACATTCTGTCTGCATGCGCCGGCCAAAACCCGCGGCCGGCACCACGGCGCATACGTCCGAAAAAGTCACTGCCATGTCGTAATCCTGGGCCTGATTATCGATTGTTTTGTGCTGAGCCCTGATTGCGTTTAGACGCATCCGGAACCAGACGATAAAAGGTTTCGCCCGGTTTAGTCATACTGAGTTCATTGCGTGCGCGTTCCTCAATCGCCTCCTGCCCGCCATTGAGGTCATCAATTTCAGCAAAGAGTTGATCGTTTCGCGCCTTAAGTTTGGCGTTAGTTGCCTGCTGAGCCGCGACGTCATCGCTTACCCGGCTATAGTCGTGCAGTCCGTTTTTACCGAACCACAGCGAATATTGCAGCCAGACCAGCAGAGCCAGCAACAGCAGCGTTAGTTTACCCATCCTGCCCCCTGAAAAACGGCATCTTCATCCCACAACGCCCCCGGCGCTCTATGCCGGAGTAACAGAGATGCCGCAACATCGCGGGCAAATGTACCACATTTTTTCCGCAGAATCGCCCTGCTCAATATCGTCACACAGTTGGTTACGGTTTGAATTATGGCTGAAGTTAGCCCATGAGCCACAAAAATAACAGACCAAACATCAGGACCACCGTCACAATCGTGACAACGGTGCTGTACAGCAGTTTGCCGTTAAGCAGTGAATGCAGGGCGATGCCGACGACAACCGCCACGGGCATCAGCGCCAGGAAGAAGGGCCAGGTGTAGAGAAAGAAGAACAGCGTGTTACCGCCGTAGATGAGAAACGGGATGCCCAGCGCCAGCAACCACGAGACGAAGCCGACGAAGGCCCCGGGAAAGGACCAGGTCGTCTCGTCGTCGGTCGCTATCGGATCCGACCCGGTGGTAATCATGTAGTTTTCACTGTTGCGCATAGCTAATCCTGTGACCGTGACTCATCGTTCGGGAAGACAGCTCCCGAACGATACCGTCTCAGGATCTGATAATATCGTCCCGTCTGAGCAGGTCTAATAATTGGCTTACTAAATTTGTTACCAATTGTTGACCTTCCAGGTGGATCTCAGGGGATTCAGGCGCTTCGTAGACCGAGTCGATGCCGGTGAAGTTTCGCAGCTCACCCGCGCGGGCTTTTTTATACAGCCCTTTCGGATCGCGCGCTTCGCAGATTTCCAGCGGCGTATCGACAAACACCTCGATAAATCGATCCTGACCGACGCGCTCGCGTACCATCTGCCGCTCGGCGCGGTGAGGCGAGATAAACGCGGTCAGCACCACCAGCCCGGCATCCGCCATCAGGCTGGCCACTTCCCCAACCCGACGGATATTCTCCTTGCGGTCTTCATCGCTAAACCCTAAATCACTGCACAGGCCGTGACGCACGTTGTCGCCATCCAGCAGATAGGTGCTCACCCCCTGCTGATGCAGCGCCTCTTCCAGCGCGCCCGCGACCGTCGATTTACCGGAGCCGGACAGCCCGGTAAACCACAGCACAACCCCACGGTGGCCGTGGAGTTGCTCCCGCTGAGCGACGGTAACCGGATGAGGATGCCAGACGACGTTCTCATCATGGGCGGCCATTACTTGCCTCCCAGCAGATCGCGTGCACCCCAGTGCGGGAAGTGCTTACGCACCAGCGCATTCAGTTCAAGCTCAAAGGCGCTGAATTCAGACACCGCTGCCGCCTGTTGATTAGGCTCGCGCACCATGCCTGCACCAACGGTAACGTTGGTCAGGCGATCGATAAAGATAAGTCCACCCGTTACCGGATTTTGCTGATATTTATCCAGCACCAGCGGCTCGTCAAAGGTGAGATCCACCAGGCCAATACCGTTCAGCGGCAGTTCGCTCACTTCACGCTGGGTCAGATTGTTGATGTCCACCTGGAACTGGATACCGTCCACGCGGGCGCGGGTTTTCTTACCGGCAATTTTGATGTCGTAGCTTTGGCCTGCGGTCAGCGGCTGTTCAGCCATCCACACCACATCCACGGCAGCACCCTGCACCGCCGCCAGCGTTTCCTGCGCATCCACCAGTAGATCGCCGCGGCTGATATCAATCTCATCTTTCAGCACCAGCGTCACCGCTTCACCGGCACCCGCTTCCTGCAGATCGCCATCAAATGTGACTATACGGGCAATGGACGACTCCACACCCGACGGCAGCACTTTGACGCGCTGCCCCACCGTGACGGTGCCCGATGCGAGGGTGCCGGAGAAGCCGCGAAAATCGAGGTTCGGGCGGTTCACATACTGCACCGGGAAGCGCATTGGCTGGGTATCCACCACGCGCTGAATTTCAACCGTCTCCAGCACTTCCAGCAACGTCGGGCCGCTGTACCACGGCATGTTGGCGCTCTGGGAGGCAACGTTATCCCCTTCCAGCGCCGAGAGCGGCACAAAGCGAATATCAAGGTTACCCGGCAACTGTTCAGCAAAGGTCAGGTAGCTCTGGCGGATCTCCTCGAAGGTCTCTTCGCTGAAGTTCACCAGATCCATTTTATTCACCGCCACCACCAGGTGTTTGATCCCCAGCAGCGTGGAGATGAAGCTGTGACGACGGGTTTGATCCAGCACGCCTTTACGGGCGTCGATCAGCAGGATCGCCAGCTCACAGGTTGATGCACCGGTGGCCATGTTGCGGGTGTACTGCTCATGCCCCGGCGTGTCGGCAATAATAAATTTGCGTTTCTCGGTGGAGAAATAGCGGTACGCAACATCAATGGTGATGCCCTGCTCGCGCTCCGCCTGCAGGCCGTCCACCAAAAGCGCCAGGTCGAGCTTTTCGCCCTGAGTACCATGACGTTTGCTGTCGTTATGCAGGGAAGAGAGCTGGTCTTCATAGATCTGACGCGTGTCGTGCAGTAGGCGACCAATCAGCGTGCTTTTACCGTCATCAACGCTACCGCAGGTCAGAAAGCGCAGCAGGCTCTTGTGTTGTTGTGCGTGCAGGTATGCTTCTACGCCGCCTTCGTTGGCAATTTGTTGGGCAATCGTGGTGTTCATGGCGGCTCCTTAGAAATAACCCTGACGTTTCTTCAGCTCCATCGAGCCTGCCTGGTCGCGGTCAATGACGCGGCCCTGTCGCTCGCTGGTGGTCGATACCAGCATCTCTTCGATGATCTCTGGCAGCGTTTGCGCGTTGGACTCCACCGCGCCGGTCAGCGGCCAGCAACCAAGAGTACGGAAACGCACCATCTGTTTTTTGATCACTTCGCCCGGCTGTAAATCAATGCGATCGTCGTCGATCATCATCAGCATGCCGTCGCGCTCCAGCACCGGGCGTTCAGCCGCCAGGTAAAGCGGAACGATCTCGATATTTTCCAGATAGATGTACTGCCAGATATCCAGCTCGGTCCAGTTGGAGAGCGGGAAGACGCGAATGCTTTCGCCTTTGTTGATCTGGCCGTTGTAGTTGTGCCACAGCTCAGGACGCTGGTTTTTCGGATCCCAGCGGTGGAAGCGGTCACGGAAGGAGTAAATACGCTCTTTGGCGCGGGATTTCTCCTCGTCACGGCGCGCACCGCCGAAAGCGGCGTCAAAACCGTACTTGTTCAGCGCCTGCTTCAGCCCTTCGGTTTTCATGATGTCGGTGTGTTTGGCGCTGCCGTGAACAAACGGGTTAATGCCCATCGCCACCCCTTCCGGGTTTTTATGCACCAGCAGCTCACAGCCATAGGCTTTGGCGGTACGGTCGCGGAACTCATACATCTCACGGAATTTCCAGCCGGTATCCACGTGCAGCAGCGGGAACGGCAGCGTACCCGGATAAAACGCTTTACGCGCCAGATGCAGCATCACGCTGGAATCTTTACCGATGGAGTACATCATCACCGGGTTAGAGAACTCGGCGGCCACTTCGCGGATAATATGGATACTTTCCGCTTCAAGCTGTCGCAGGTGAGTAAGTCGTTTTTGGTCCATAACCGTTCCTTAAGCCAGATTCACCACAGAGGAGCCAAACCCCTCTGAGTCTGTTGTATGTTGAAACCAGGCGAGCGTGCTGTGCAGCTGTACCACTTCGCCCACCACGATAAGCGCGGGCATCGGGGCGTCTTTCGCCAGGACTGCAAGGTCTTGTAGCGTACCGGTCACCACACGCTGATCGACGCGGGTACCGCGAGAAATCACGGCCACCGGCGTTGTCGCCTCGCGACCGTGCTGAATAAGTTGTTCACTGATGTCCGCCGCCTTCATGGTGCCCATATAGATGGCCAGCGTCTGTCGGCTCTGGGCGAGATGCGACCAGTCAAACGGCGTACTGTCGGCCTTATAATGACCAGTCACAAAGGTCACGCTCTGGGCGTAATCGCGGTGCGTAAGCGGAATACCTGCGTAGGCCGTTACCGCGGAGGCCGCCGTAATCCCCGGCACCACCTGGAACGGCACGCCCGCTTCGGCTGCCGCCTGCAGTTCTTCGCCACCGCGACCAAAGATGAACGGATCGCCCCCTTTAAGGCGCACCACGGTTTTGCCTGCTTTCGCTGCGGCAACCAGCATCTGATTGGTGTCGTGCTGCGGTACCGAGTGCTCGCCTGCGCGTTTACCCACGCAGATTTGCTCGGCATCGCGACGAATTAGCTCGCGCACACCGTCGGTGACCAGATGGTCATAGAACACCACGTCCGCGTCCTGCAGCACCTGCAGTCCGCGTAAGGTCAGTAACCCGGCATCACCCGGACCAGCACCTACCAGAATGATCTCGCCGCCCGTGCTGCCGGGGTTATCCAGCTCGTCTTCGAGGATTTTTTGCGCTGCCGTCTCATTACCGGCGTGCATCAGGCTGGCAAAGCGGCCACGGAATACCCGCTCCCAGAAGCGACGGCGTTCCGTTACGCTGGTCAGGCGGGTTTTCAGATGGTTGCGCCAGTAGCTCGCTTTCTCTGCCATACGTCCGAGACTGGTTGGTAACAGCGCTTCAATCTTTTCCCGCAGCACGCGCGCCAGCACCGGTGCGGTACCGCCGGAGGAGATCGCCACCAGCAGCGGCGAGCGGTCGACAATCGACGGGAAGATAAACGAGCACAAAGGCTGGTCGTCGACCACGTTCACCAGGCGGTAACGCGCCTGAGCGGCCTCGGAAACGCGTCGGTTGAGTTCGCGATCCTCCGTCGCTGCAATCACCAGCACCACGCTGTCGATTTGTGACTCGTCGAACTCCGCTTCTGCGACAACCCGCACCTGCGCGCCCGCGCGCTGCAGAAACGCGATTTTGCGATCGGCAATTTCACCCGTACCCACAACCAGTACCGGTTTTTCTTTAATCGCAGCAAAAAGGGGCAGATAGTCCACAAGCAACAACTCACTAACAACGAGGAATAGAGGGACTATAGGGGGCGGCTTAGACCGAATGAAATTACGAATTGGAATGAGTAGTTACTCAATGGAATAACGCGATGAAAAAGCAAATATCAAAAAGTGCTTAACACGCGAAATTTCGGGCATTTAAGAGCAATTCAAATTGTGTATGGCCGATCACAGTTTCATACTAAGCGGGTTATAATTTTGCTCTGTTTTTAAGGACTCACTATGTTTTCCGCAATGCGCCACCGATACGTTGCCCTGGCGCTCGGCGTTTGCTTTATCCTTCCGGCTCAGGCAAAAAATCAACCGTATGGTGAAATCGCCAATATGCAGGCGCGGCATATTGCCACCGTTTTTCCCGGACGCATGACCGGTTCCCCTGCGGAAATGCTTTCCGCTGACTATCTTCGCCAGCAGTTTGCCGATATGGGCTACCAGAGCGATATCCGCTCGTTTCACAGCCGCTATATCTACACCTCACGAAATAAAACAAAAAACTGGCATAACGTGACCGGCAGTACCGTTATTGCGGCACATGAAGGTAGCGCGGCTGAGCAGATCATTATTATGGCGCACCTGGACACTTACGCGCCCATGAGCGACGCCGATACCGATAACAAGGGCGGGCTGACGCTGCAGGGGCTGGACGATAACGCGGCGGGTCTGGGCGTGATGCTTGAACTGGCCGAGCGAATGAAAAACATTCCGACAAAATACGGTATTCGCTTTGTGGCAACCAGCGGCGAAGAGGAAGGCAAACTCGGCGCGGAGAATTTCCTTAAGCGCATGAGCGCTGAGGAGAAGAAAAATACACTGCTGGTGATTAACCTCGATAATTTAATCGTTGGCGATAAGCTCTATTTTAATAGCGGACAGAGTACGCCGGGTACCGTGCGTAAACTGACCCGTGACCGGGCGCTGGCAATTGCGCGCAGCCATGGCGTGTATGCCACGACCAATCCTGGCGGCAATCCGGCTTATCCGCGCGGAACGGGCTGCTGTAACGATGGTGAAGTGTTCGATAAAGCGGGCATCCCGGTGCTGTACGTCGAAGCCACCAACTGGGCGTTAGGCAAGAAAGATGGCTATCAGCAGCGGGCTAAAACGAAAGCCTTTCCGGACGGGACGAGCTGGCATAACGTGATGCTGGATAATCAGCAGCATATTGATAGCGCACTGCCGCAGCGCATTGAGCACCGCAGCCGCGATGTGGTGAAAGTGATGCTGCCGCTGGTGAAGGAGCTGGCGAAAGCGGGGAAAGCCTGAGGTTTTTGAACGCTGTGCGGCCTGATGCCCTCACCCCAACCCTCTCCCACCG